>JAGVFL010000061.1 GCA_020057645.1 Candidatus Omnitrophota bacterium | reverse complement strand
GGCATAATAGATATATTTCCGCCTACTTTTGAAGGCCCTGTCAGGATTGAATTGTCAGGCAATATTGTGGAATCCATAAGAAGTTATAGCCTGCTTTCTTCTGAAACTCTTGAAGAACACGCAATGGTTATAATCCTTCCTAAGCTCGGCAGCTATCCAAAAAAGAAAAAAATAGCAGATCTGGGCGAGAAAATTCCTTTAGTTTCATTTGTAGATATACAGGTAAATGATTATATAGTCCACGTGGATCACGGCATAGGCATATTCAGGGGTTTTAAGAAAATGAAGCCCCTTCAGGCTGAAGCCCGGGGTTCCTGTGGGCGAAATACTGAGTGGCCTGAACATATTCGAACCCTAAAGGGCATGGTTTTAGGCCGCGAATGTATCAAATTCGGCGAAGAGGAAAAAGAAAACATAGTAATAGAGTATGCCGGCAACGACAAGCTTTATGTCCCCGTAGAAGAAATTCATCTGATACAGAAGTACGTTGCGTTTGAGCGCAGGCCGCCCAAGCTTTATAAACTCGGCGGCAAAATGTGGAAAGCGGCCAAGGAGAGGATTAAAAAAGGTGTTTATTCCATGGCGTTTGAGTTATTGGAGATAAATGCAGCGCGTTCCAAACTGAATGGTTTTAGTTTTTCAAAAGATACCGAGTGGCAGGTTCAATTTGAAAACAGTTTTTCGTTTAAGGAAACCCCTGACCAGCTGCGATCCACAATCGAAGTCAAAAAAGACATGGAATCTGCAAAGCCAATGGATAGGCTTATTTGCGGAGATGTGGGATACGGCAAGACAGAGGTCGCGCTGAGGTCCGCTTTCAAAGCAGTCATGGATAATAAACAAGTAGCTATTCTGGTTCCGACCACGCTTCTCGCAGAGCAGCATTTTATAACGTTTAAAGAAAGAATAAAGGATTTTCCCGTAACAGTTGAAATGATCAGCCGTTTCAGGACTAAGGGCGAAACAAACCGCATATTAAAAGAAGCGGAAAAAGGTTCTATAGATATTTTGATAGGCACTCACGCGATACTAAGAAAGGATATAAAATTCAAAGACCTGGGGCTCGTGATAATAGACGAGGAGCAAAGGTTTGGAGTAAAAGATAAAGAGAAACTCAAAAAAATCAGGCTCCTGGTGGACGTCCTGACTCTTACCGCTACGCCGATACCAAGGACTCTTTACATGTCTTTGATGGGAGTAAAAGACATGTCCATAATAGAGACGCCTCCCCAGGACAGGCTTCCGGTAGAAGTGATTGTTTCCGAATACGATGACAACCTTATAAAAAAAGCGATACTTTTTGAAAAGAAAAGAAAAGGACAGGTATTTTTTGTGCACAATAGAATACAGGGCATTGAAAAAATAGCTGATAGAATATCCGGCCTGGCGCCGGAAGCAAAGGTGGCTGTTGCGCACGGCAGGATGCATTCAAAAGAATTGGAAGGCATAATGAGAGACTTTATGAAAGGAAACGTTGACGTTTTGGTATCAACGGTTATAATAGAATCCGGCATAGATATACCGAATGCCAATACCCTTATAGTAAACCGCTCTGACATGTTCGGACTTGCAGATTTGTATCAGCTGAAAGGCAGGGTAGGCAGGTTTAAAAACAAGGCATACGCATATTTCCTCGTCCCAAGAGGGCACATATTAAACAAGAAGTCGGAAAGAAGGCTGGGGGCATTAGAGCGGTATAATGACCTTGGTTCCGGATTTAAGATAGCGATGGAAGACCTGGAGATAAGAGGCGCGGGAAACCTGTTAGGCAAAGAACAGCATGGATACATATCCGCGATAGGTTTTGATTTGTATTGCAGGATATTGAGAGAGGCAGTGGATGGGCTTAATAAATATTCTAAAAATTAAAATTATAGTAATTTCAATTGTCATTGTCCTGTTCGGTGTTTTGGCGCAGGCAGCAACTATTAATAAATTTGTGGCGATTGTAAATGACGAGGTCATAACTCAACAGGACATCGATCAATTATTGGCTGTTTTGTATGCCCAGTATAGCCAGGAGTCCAAAGGCGATGAACTATTGCAGAAGATGGAACAGGTTAAAAAGGACATATTGAACCAGATAATAGAAGACAAGCTTGTCCTGAGCCGGGCAAAAGAATTGGGTATAAAAATTACTGAATCAGAGATAGACGAAAGACTGGATTACATAAAAAAAGGTTTTTCTTCAGATGAGGAATTTTACAAGACTCTTGAAACCCAAGGTGTCACAATCGCTACTTTAAAAGACAGGTATAGAGACCAGCTAATGATGAAAAAACTGGTGGATTACGAGGTTAAGTCAAAGATTTCTGTCCTGCCTTCGGAAATAAGCGATTATTATGAAAAACACAAAGACCAATTTAGAGAAGTAGATAAATATAGAATAAAGAACATATTGATAAAAGCAAAAGATGAGGTTAGTTTTGAACTTGCAAAGGTAGAGATAGAAGGCGTGTATAACAAGCTTAAAGAAGGCGGCAACTTCGATGATCTCGCAAAACAATTTTCCCAGGGGCCGAATGCGGAAAAAGGCGGGGACATGGGTTATATCGAACAGGGCCAGATGCTGGAAGCGCTGGACAAAGCCATATTTAAACTAAAACCGGGGGAATTTTCAGAGCCCGTGAAAAGCGAGATAGGATATCATATCTTTAAAGTAGAAGACATAAAATATGGAAAACAGGCGAGCCTTGAAGAGGTCCAGAAAGATGTCCAGATGATGCTTTTTCAGGATAAATTCAAAGCGCAAGTGAGCGAGTGGTTGTCAGGCCTTAAGAAGAAAGCGTATATTTCTATAAAATAATCAACTCAAATGCGACAAAACTGACATTGTCAGTTTTGTCGCATTTGCAGCATATATGAATAGACCCATCATAATTATTACTACCGGTGACCCCAGGGGTATCGGACCGGAGGTTACAAAAAAGGCATTGCAGGATCCTAAAATCAGAGGTCTTGCAAATTTTTTTGTAATAGTACCGGAAGATAGAACGGGTTTTGACGCAATAAAAAAAGCCGTCGGGCTTTTGAAAAATAAAAAGGCAGACGCCTTGGTAACCGCGCCCGTGAATAAAGAAGCGATAAATAAATCAGGGGTATTTTTTCAGGGCCATACCGAATATCTGGCAAAGGCCACTGATACAAATAGATTCGCAATGATGCTTTGCGGGGGCAAGCTAAAAGTGACCACTGTTACCCGCCACGTCCCTTTAAAAAAGGTCTCCGGCATCCTTACGCAGGCAAAAATAATAGAAGCCGCAAAGCTGACGGATCACGCTTTAAAAAAATATTTCGGGATTAAAGAACCTAGGATAGGCGTATGCGCATTGAATCCGCATTGCGGAGAAGGCGGGAAGATAGGCAGTGAAGAGCAGGATATGATAATCCCGGCGATTAAAAAAATCAGGCGTTCTATCCCGGGAATCCAGGGCCCGATCTCAGGCGATGTTATTTTTTATATGGCTTACCATGGAAAATTAGACGCTGTTATGTCAATGTATCACGATCAGGGATTAGGGCCTTTAAAGATGGTGGCTTTTGAAAAAGGGGTAAACGTTACGTTAGGCCTTCCTTTTATCCGCACTTCTCCGGACCACGGCACAGCCTACGATATAGCCCATAAAGGCATTGCAGACCCCGGCTCTATGAAAGAAGCGATAAAACTCGCGGTGAAAATGTGCATGATAAATGCTAAAACTAACTGAAGTTAAGACTATTCTCCGCGAATACAATATTCGTCCCAGCAAGCGGTGCGGCCAGAATTTTCTAATAGACCAGAATATCAAGAATAAGATAATAGACTCTGTTCAGCTGAAAAAAGAAGACGTTGTGCTTGAAATAGGACCGGGATTAGGCGCTTTAACAGAGGATTTATGCAAGAAAGCAAAAAGGGTAATTGCCATAGAAAAAGACAAGCGTCTGCATGCTTTTCTCCTGAATAACGTCACTGGCCCGGACCTGATAAATGACGATATTCTGCGATATGAATTTAAAGATATTTCTTCTAAATTAATCGTCGTAGGAAACCTCCCGTATTCAATATCCAGCCCGATATTAAATAAGTTAATAGATAATAGAAAGCGCATAAGCTCTATTTATGCCACTGTCCAGACGGAATTCGGTGAAAGGATTGCTGCATTGCCCGGGACAAAGGATTACAGCTCATTGTCTTGCTATGCGCAGTTCTATGGAAACCCAAAGATTTTATTTAAAATCTCCAGAGGCGCATTTTTTCCGGCTCCTGAAGTTGACTCATGTTTCTTAAAGATAGGCATGGAGAAGCAAATAGACATTTCCATTGACCAAGACATGCTTTTTAAAATAATCCGCTCATCTTTTGAAAAACGCAGAAAAACCATTCTCAATTCCCTGTCTTCTTCTAGTGTATTCAAGTCAAAGGAAGAAGCGCTTATTTCTCTGGAAAAGGCTGAAATATCCCCAGGCCGCCGCCCGGAAACAATCTCATTAGAAGAGTTTATAATATTATCCCGCCAAGCAAGTTGACATTCTGACAATGTCAAAGTGTCAACTTAGCGTTGACAAGCAAGCATATATATGTTATTTTAAGCTAAATTATGGCTATAAATAGAGATGTGGTTAAATATACGTCTAATCTGGCAAGGATAGAGCTGTCAGATGAGGAATTAGACCATTTTACCGGGCAATTAGACAGGATTTTAGCATATGTCGATAAGCTGAATACGCTGAACGTCGCTAATCTTGAACCTGCAAGCCGGCCGTTGGAAATGAAAAATGTATACAGAGAAGATCTTGTAAAAAAATCTTTACCGGCGTCCGAAGCCATAAAAAATGCCCCGGATAAAGAGAATAACCTGTTCAAAGTCCCAAAAATTATAGATACAGAGGCATGATGGAATTAAACACCCTCACCGGCCATAGGCTTATCGAACTTCTTGATAAGAAAGATATATCGCCTATAGATATATGCAATGATATTATTAATAGAATAGAAAAGACGGAAAAGAGCCTCAATGCCCTGGCGCATTTTGATAAAGAAGCTTGTTTGCAAAGGTGCAGAAAGCTTAAAAAAGACGCTAAAAAAGGCGCCCTATGGGGCATTCCTATTTTTATAAAAGATAATATCTGCGTTAAAGATGAACTTACCACCTGTTCTTCAAAAATTCTAAAAGGTTTCAAACCTCCTTACAACGCCACTGTAATAGAAAAACTCATAGGCGCGGACGCGGTGTTGATGGGCAAGACAAATATGGACGAATTCGCGTTTGGTTCATCCACAGAGACTTCTTGTTACGGCCCTACCAGAAATCCGTGGGATTTAAACAGAATCCCAGGGGGTTCGTCAGGCGGCTCTGCGGCAGCTGTCAGCGCAGACGAAGCCATATTCAGCCTTGGCTCGGATACCGGCGGATCCATAAGGCAGCCTGCCGGCGTTTGCGGAGTAGTCGGCTTGAAGCCCACGTATGGGAGGGTTTCCCGATATGGCCTTATAGCATTCGCATCTTCCCTGGATCAGATAGGGCCTATTACAAAGGACGTAGAAGATGCGGCGATTTTATTAAAAGCTATATCCGGGCACGATGAAATGGATTCAACCTCCGCTAATATCCCTGTTTCAGATTACTTGTCCGGCATAAAGAAAGATATAAAGGGGCTGAGATTAGGCATTCCAAAGGAATATTTCATTGAAGGCATGGATGAAGAAGTTAAGGATTCGATCAAATCAGCCATAGAAAAATTGGAAAAACTGGGGGCTATCTGCGAAGATATGAGTTTGCCTCATACTGAATATGCGGTAAGCGTGTATTATTTAGTCGCAACGGCTGAAGCGAGCTCAAATCTTGCGAGGTTTGACGGAGTTCAATACGGCTTGAGGCCGGAAAATATAAAATCAATGATGGACATGTATAAGAAAACGCGGCGGGAAGGTTTCGGAGATGAGGCGAAGCGCAGGATTATTTTAGGGACATTCGCGCTTTCAAGCGGTTATTACGACGCCTATTATTTAAGGGCGTTAAAGGTCAGGACATTGATAAAAAGAGATTTTGACGAAGCGTTTAAAAAATTTGACGCTATAATTACGCCTACTTCGCCTACGGCTGCGTTTAAGATAGGGGAAAAGACAAGCGATCCGCTTACAATGTATCTTTCCGATATATTTACAATCTCCGCTAATCTGGCCGGTATTCCGGGCATATCAATACCATGCGGATTTACAAAAAATAATCTGCCGATAGGGCTTCAGATATCAGGAAAACCTTTTGACGAAGAAATGATTTTAAGGATAGCCTATAATTACGAACAAAATACGGACTGGCACAAAAGAAAGCCGGCTCTATAATATGCCATACGAAATTGTAATCGGATTAGAGGTTCATCTTCAGCTTAACACGAAGAGCAAGGTATTTTGCGGCTGCAGCACGAATTTTGGCTCAGCGCCTAATACGCAAGTGTGTCCGGTTTGCCTTGGTTTTCCGGGAAGCCTGCCTGTTCTAAACAGGAGGGCGCTGGAGCTCGGGGCAAAGGTCGCCATTGCTTTAAATTGCGGGATTGCAAAAAAGAT
>JAGVFL010000080.1 GCA_020057645.1 Candidatus Omnitrophota bacterium | reverse complement strand
ATTAAGGCCGTTTTTATTTCCAAAAACCCTGTTATTAATAATGTTATCCGCTATGGCGTCGTCTACGCCGGGTAAAGCGCTGAGGACTTTCTTGGAAGCCGTATTTATATTTATCCTTCCGTATAAATTATTCTCCGGGTCCAGCCTTATAAAATCAAAATGCGCCGCGTCTGTCTCTGAGGCATTCTTTACTTTTATTTCCAAAGTATTACTCGGCGCAGATATAGCGCTTCCGGTTCCTATCTCTACGTTCCCGAATATTATTCCTCCGTCAGGCCCGGGAGTAAGGCCGGGAGTAAAAGCCGTCCACGTATCGTTCGCGAGATGCATTGATACGGCTATTGCCTCGCTTTCTTCCCCAAATATTTTTAACTTATAATATCCGTTTTTTAACCTATCTTTTACGTCCCATTTCCACGCTCCGATTGAGTCTTTCTTTCCGCTCTCGCACCAGTCTGTAAAAGGCGCTGCCCTCTGAACAACCTTCCATCCTCCTTCGAGATCTTTTACAATATGATTTTCTGCTTCCAGCCTGACTCCAAATACCGTAAGCCTGTCAGCTATCTTAGCAACGTCCTCCAAAGGCATGGTCTTCCATGGTTCAGTCCCAAGCGGAATAAACGCGATTTCTCCGATTGACGAAAAATTCTTATTTTTTATATTAACCTCTGTATCATAATGCTCTATAATCTCTTCCCCTATTTTTTCCCTCATGCCGTCATTGTTATTCGGCAGGCCCGGGGTTCCTCCTTTTTTTGCGGTAGAGGCATACCAGTTATCGGGCATGCCGTTATTATTTGAATCTATTACATAGCTTGGGTCTGATTTTTCCAAGGTCCTGTAATCAGCTACATTGCCGGCGAAATATTCCTGTTTATCCACAATATGGCCCATAGGGTCTTTAAGCGTTATAAAATTCCCGCCTATGAAAGGGCTGTCGCTCAATAAATCAGAGTTGGGAGAGATAGTTCTTAGAAAATGTAGGCCGGCTGATCTTTCTTTGCCCCATATTGAAATAAATGATATGCCGTTATTATTTATTCCGCCTTGCGCATCGTCTTTATCAACGCAAAGCGCAAGGTGTTCATGCGGGCCGATTGCAGTTCCGAGAGGAATCGTGGCAGGCCACCCTTCCTTGCCGGGCCCTTCTACGGTCCAGCCGCTCAAATTCACTTCTCTCGGCGTAAGATTTATCAGCTCTATGTATTCCCCGTCAGGCTCCTGGCTAAGTTCTATTGACTTAAAATACGCAGGCCCTGTTTCCCTGTTATTCTGGATCCTTATGGTAATTTTCCCGCCTGAAATAGTAACGACTTTTTCGTCTCCGAATAGATCGCCGTCCATCATATTATTTGAATGAGCGCCCCCTATTTCTACATCGCCTATCTCCTGACCGCTTGCGCCTGCAAATAACCTGATATAATATTTACCGTCAGGGACATCCTTCCATGTCCATTCGCCCTCTCCTGTTTTGCCTCCCTTAGGCTCATTATTCTGATAGAATCCGTTTTGCCATATCCAGTCTCCGCCCGGGGCCTGGCCGCTGAAAACGCTTCTGGAAACAACAGGCCTTACCATTATTTCGTTTATCCTTACGCCTTCTACGCCTCTTATTTCTGTTACGCTGAAATTCTGCTGGCCAAGCCTGGGATATAATTCCAGGTAGGAAAAGTAACAGGGCGCGCCTGTGCTGTTCGCAATGGTGAGATTCAGGATCTTATTCTCAAATGAGACAGCTCCTATTCTTAATATCTCGCCGTGTTTTACGGAGTTTTGAGTCATGTTATTTACAGTGACATCGCCTATCGGTTCATCCTTTATTCCGAATACACCTATATAATACTCGCCTTCAGGCAGATTGACCCAGGTAATGCTATATGGCTGGCCGTCTTTTACATCACTTTGATAAGAACCTCCCTTCCATATCCAATCTCCCGCAGGCCCTCTATTTATAGCAGACAGCCTGTTGTATAATTTTGGCATGACGCTCTGGCTGAAATCATCATCGCATGCGTCTATTATATTAACCGCTTTTTGAAAAGGATCTCTCGCGCCCGCATCCTGAAGCAATACCGCGAGAGTCTGGGCATCCATGGAATTCATATTATTTTTTAATCTCCCTTCCACGTCTACATTCTTGTCAACCGAATACGTTGTTATATAAGCGTATAATTTCTGTAGGCCTTGTTTTGAGACCGATCTAATCTTGCTTATCTCAAAAGGCGTTTCAAACGCCTTGTCGTCTCCGTAAAGATTAAACGGGTCATATTCCATCGGTTCGTCTATGCCCTCGGCTGCTTCGTCTATAATGCCGTTTGCATTGTTATCTATCCCGTCAGAATCCAGGATTCTCTGATTTTGATTATCGTCCACGCCCATTTCGCCGGGCTGGCCGTCAGACCCATATCTGAAGCCAAGGATATCTTCATAAATCTTATCCGGATCTTTTAATTCTAAAGATGCCAGGAATTTTTTCAGGTCTAGCTCGTACGGCATCCATCCTTCCGTAACCTTTAGAGGCGAGAGATTGTGTTTATAGGCCAAGTTTACATCAAGAAAGTTGGTTTCATCTCTCGCTAAAACAGCGTATCTTCCTACGGCTTCGTCTTCTTCGTCGTACACGTTTATCCATTTTGAATCAGCCTGGCCGTCCCCATCATTATCAACATCGCTGCCTGTAAAAATGGAATGCCATTTGTCTTCAAAGCTATCTATATTTCTGTTATCTTCTTTTAAAATCTGCTGGGCATGCGTAACGCCTGCCTGGCCAAGGTAAGACGCCCTCGTGGATTCCAAATAATTAGCCGCGGCTTTAAGATCCAGCCTCATCGTGAATGCAAAAGACAATGCCATTATGCCTGTAACAGCCAGCACGCTAATAACAAGAACCAATGCGATACCCTTATCTTCTCTCATATCCCCTCATTATACAGAGCGAGCTTTATATTTGCAAATAAAAACCCCGCACGCTACTAAAACGCAGCGTACGGGGTTTAATTACGCGATGATAGGGGAGGGTTTGAAACCCTCCCCTACATAACTCCAATATTACTTTCTTTTCAGATTATCCAATAATTCCTGCATCAACTTTCCGGCTATATCCTTTGAGCCAAGGCCGACTGCAATTGCAACCGCCAGGCCTATGGCCCCAAGTAAAACCGTAATAGTTGTATTCAATATCGCGGTAGCTATGTTCAATTGTTCCATGGTCATGATAGCCGCGAATATCACTATCACGGTCTGCGTAACCTGGCTAAGCAATTTTGCCTGCTTTATGCCTGCATTCATAGAAGCGGTCATGACTATCGAACCTATGATGCTCGCGAAAAATATACCGAGAGAAATTATAAAAATAGCTGCGATAACGTTCGGTATATATAGTATGACCTTATCCAATAGAGACGCCACGACTGTCATGCCAAGCGCATTCAAAGCAGCCATAAACACAAGAAGCATCACTACCCAATAGATGAGCCCGCCCATTAATTCTGAAAGAGTGTTCTTTATGCCGCCCTTTCTTAAAACGTCGGAAAGCCCTGATTTTTCGCTTGCAACATCAAACTGTATTGCCTTCAATAACTTCACGGCCACATTCTTTAATGCCGCCGCTACAATCCACCCTACTATAAGTATTGCCAATATACCTATTAAAGTAGGTAAAAATGTAGCTGCTCTTACCAGCATAGCCTTAACCGGTTCAATTACTATTACGCTCCAGTCCATATATACACCCCCCTTTCTCGCTTCGCCTTCGGCTTCGCTCTCCAAAGGGGCTCTGCCCCTATGGCGTCCCGACTTCGTCGGAACTGTTACCCCAAAAGCGTGGGGAAAATTTTTCCCCACACCCCTTTAGTTCTTTCGCTGATTTTCATCTATCTTGCGAAAGAACTTATTTCTAAACGGTAAAGTATATCCTATGTTTACATAATCGTCAAGGGTAAGGATGATTTTGTCTATTTTTTGGCTTTGCCCTGGCCGGCGACTGACGCTATGGCTGAATTGATCTTTTCCTGATCCCCGAGGTAATAATGTTTTATCGGGGTAAGATCTTTGGTGAGTTCGTAAACGAGCGGGATGCCTGTCGGGATGTTTAACTTCAATATCTCTTCTTCCGAAATATTGTCCAAATACTTTACAAGCGCCCTCAAACTGTTTCCGTGCGCGGCTATGATAACCTTTTTACCGGACTTCAATACGGGCGCGATTGTTTCTTTCCAATACGGCACAACCCTTGCGACTGTTTCTTTTAAACTCTCTGTAAGGGGGATGTCTTTTTCAGCCAGCCCTTTATATCTCGGGTCATTCCCAGGATACCGCTTGTCTTTTTTATCAAGAGGTTTCGGAGGAATATCGTAACTCCTTCTCCAGATAAGCACCTGTTCTTCCCCGAATTCTTTAGCCATTTCTGATTTATTAAGGCCCTGCAGAGCGCCGTAATGTCTCTCGTTCAAGCGCCATGAATTATATATAGGTATCCACATGAGATCCATCTCATCTAGAACAACCCATAATGTCCTTATGGCTCTTTTAAGAACAGACGTATACGCCGCGTCAAACACATATTCTTCTTTTTTTAAAACCTTACCGGCTTCTTTCGCCTCACTCATGCCTTTCTCAGACAGGTCAACATCAGTCCAGCCGGTAAATTTATTCTCTTTATTCCATGTACTTTCTCCATGCCGCAAAAGCACTAATTTAATATTTCCCATTACACATCTCCCTTTTTAATTCTCTCCCAGGCCTTTATTTTTCTTTTTGACAATGCCTTATATACAAAAGAATTCATCTCTTCCAGCCATTCTAATTTCGAACGGACAGGCATGTCCATGGTCTGCTTTATATATTCTACATCAGGCTTAAAAGCAAAACCTTTTTTAACCTTATTTTTTCTCATTCTTCTGCCTCAGCATTTCAACTTCTTTCAATGCTTCTATATCCGCAAGATCCTGAGGCCTGCCTGCTATCATTTTCATCTTCTTGAGGCACCTTATAGATATAACAGGTATTTTTATAGGCCCTGCTTTCATAATCTCTTTTTCTTTATAGGCATTTTCAAATCCTATAGGTTCATACACAAAAACATCAATATGAT
>JAGVFL010000167.1 GCA_020057645.1 Candidatus Omnitrophota bacterium | reverse complement strand
CGGTATGGTCACCAGAGCCGGTATCTGGTTTTCTACAATTACAGGCCTGGCCTGACCGTTAAAATTCTTGAATCTATATCCGCCCCTGAATGTCCTCGCAGGTTTTAACATATTATTGCCGCCTATACCTTATATATACAGGGCAAACCTTCTTTTCTTCTTCCCTGCAGTTTTTTATTTCCCAGCAAGTGGTTGTGTTTAATATCTTTTTAACGCCCTGGATATTTATCCTCTTTTTCTGGATCATGTCCTTTATTTCTTCCAAGCGCTCAATGTCGCATCTTGAATAAAATCTGTTTTTTCCCAGGCGGGCAGGTTTGATTAAGCCTTTTTTCTCCCAGATACGCAGCGTAGCTGTACAAACCTTGATAAGATCTGCAGTAATGCCTATGGTATAAAGAGGCGTGGTATATCCTTGTCGCACTTTGCTCCCCTATGTATAATCAATGTTTTTATATCATATATGAATATTGTTTGCAAGTACTTTTTTTATTTTTATTTTTAGAAAAAAGGGTATAATAGTAGGCATGATTTATGATCCATTCCAGGAAAAGGCCATCAATTATATTAAAGAAGGTTATTCGGTAATAGTATCCGCGCCGACAGGGGCCGGTAAAACTGTTATAGCCGAGCATGTAATAAACGACTGCCTGGCTAAAGGCACAAAGGCCATATACACCGCTCCCATAAAAGCGCTTTCCAATCAGAAATTCAGGGATTTCCAGGAAAATTTCAGGGATCACATAGGTATACTCACCGGAGACGTCACGATAAATCCCGGCGCGCCCATACTCATCATGACAACCGAGATATTCAGGAATAAAGTGCTGGAGGAAAACGCGAACCTCCCTGATTATTCCTGGATAATTTTTGACGAAATACATTATCTTGACGATTACGAACGCGGCACCGTGTGGGAAGAATCCCTTATATTCCTGCCTCCTAACATGAAAATGCTCGCACTTTCGGCAACCATCCCCAATATAGACGAATTCGCGAAATGGCTCGAGTCGATACACAAAAAACCCCTCAGGACAGTAAAAGAGGATAAAAGGCCCGTGCCGCTTCATTTCTTTTTCCAATGCCATAATAAAATCATGGACAGGGCCAGCGACATAAAAAATCTCGGGCGGCACGAGCATTTCAAGCCCAATAAGCCAGTGTCCCTCATAAAATACCTTTTTGAAAATAACAGGCTCCCGTGCATATATTTCTGCTTCTCAAGAAGGCATTGCGAAAGGCTCGCGGAAGAGATACTTGGATTTGATTTTTTAAATTACAATGAAAAACAGGATATAAAAACGCTTTATCGCGAGCTCCGCCAAAGATTCGATCTCCTTGAAGAAAAAAGCGCGGATTTCATGCTCCCTTTTATAGAAAAAGGCATTGCCTTTCATCACGCCGGGATGATGCCTACGTTAAAAGAAGTCGTTGAAAGGCTTTTTACGAGCAGGCTGATAAAAGTCATATTCACCACGGAAACATTCGCGCTGGGAATAAACATGCCCGCGCGCACGGTCGTGTTCAACGAGCTGAGAAAATTTTACGGTAATTTTTACGGCAACCTGAAGACAAGGGACTTTTATCAGATGGCGGGAAGGGCTGGCAGGCGCGGCATAGACGAAGAAGGATTTGTTTATTCCAGGATAAACCCGCACCACACTTCTAGTCAGGAAGTAACCAGGATAATCTACGGGCCTCCGGAAAAAGTCGAAAGTAAATTCAACGCCTCTTACGCAACCATATTGAACCTTTACGGTAAATACAAAGAAAAGCTATGCGAGATTTATCCTCTCTCCTTTCATTATTTCCAGGCAAATAAACATTCCAGGAAAAAGGCATTGGATCTTTTATACAATAAGGTGAGGCTGTTAAAAGACCTTGGGTATATAAAAAATAACGAGCTCACGAAAAAAGGGGATTTCGCCAGCAAGATCTACGGCTACGAACTTTCGCTCGCGGAACTGTACGAAAAAGGGATACTGGAGAATCTTTCAGAAATAGAGCTCGGGATATTATGCCTCGGCCTTGTATTTGAGCCCAGAAAAACCAGCATCCTGCCTAAATTGAGCAGGACCGCGAGATCCATTAAAAATATCACCGACACTGTCTTGGATAATATAGAAAAATCCGAAAGAAAATTAAAGATAAGGCCTTTCAGCAAGAGATATTATTACCATCTTTCTCCCTGCCTGGAGGCGTGGCTGAGAAACGAAAGTTTTGATAATATCCTGCGGCAGACAGACTCTGACGAAGGAGAGATAATCCGCTATTTCAGGATGGCAGTCCAGATAATGAGAGAGCTCATGGACACGCCTTGCTCTTCAGAATTCAAAGAAAAAGCCCTCAAATTAATTCACATTATTAACCGGGATATAATCGACGCGGAAAAACAACTAAGAGGATAAACTGCTTTCTAAGTTGACACTCTGACAATGTCATGGTGTCAACTTGTTGGTTGGATTAGAGCCCTTTGCCATTTTCTTTCTTTTATATCCTTTGGCACATAAACCTTTTCGCCTGTAAACGGATTCTTAGCTGTCCAGTACATGGCGGCTGACACAGTCATGGGAAGAGGTATAAAGTCCTGAATCTGTTCAGGCCTGATTTTTCTTTTTGAAAGATACCGCGCCATTTCCAAGCTTGCAGGCTTGTCTGAGCCGGGATGAGAGGTTATAAAATAATTTACAATAAATTGTTTTTTGCCGAGCTCCCTATTTATATCTTGAAATTTCCTAACAAATTTTTCATATGCCCGGATACCCGGCTTATTCATGAGCTCCAGGACTTTATCAACAGTATGCTCAGGCGCGACTTTCAAGTACCCGCTTACGTGCTCTCTGCATAAAGCCTTCAGGTACCTTTCGGAATATTTATCCGTTAAAAGATCGTACCTTAAACCGCTGCCTATAAATATATGTTTTACGCCTTTAATCTTCTTAACCCTGTCCCATAAACTTAACGACTCATCGTATCCAAGTTTAAGATTCGGGCATTTTGACGGCATGAGGCATTGTTTATTTCTGCACGCGCCTTTAGTTTTCCATAATTCGCAACGCGCGGCGTATAGATTGGCGGTAGGCCCGCCGATATCGGTTATCGTGCCCTTGAAATATTTTTCTTTTGTTAAATTTTCTATCTCTCTCACTATTGAATCCCTGCTTCTCGACTGTATGATGCGGCCCTGATGAAGGCCCAGAGAACAAAAACTGCATTCTCCGGCGCATCCTCTGTGGGAGATTATAGAATTTTTTACTGTCTCAAAGCCCGGCACGCCTCCTTCCTTGTCGTATACGGGATGCGGCGATCTGGCGTAATTAAGCGCATAGACACTGTCCATCTCTTTTTCTGTCAAAGGCCTTTCCGGGGGCAGTTGAACAATAAACCTATCCCCGTGTTTTTGCGCTATGGTTTTCCCTGTAAAAGAATCTGATTCATAATAAAATAATCTGAACGCCTCGTTGAATTTATCTTTATCTTTTTCAATCTCTTCAAAAAAAGGTATCTCCAGATAATTTTTTAAACCGCTTATGTCTTTTTTTATAATTACTGTGCCGCGTATATTATCTAAATTTTTTACAGCTTCGCCTTTTTTAAGCCTACTTGCTATCTCCACAATTTGTTTCTCGCCCATACCATAGACCAATAAATCCGCTTTTGCGTCCGGAAGGATTGAGCGGCGCACTGCGTCTGACCAGAAATCATAATGGGCCAGCCTCCTCAAACTCGCTTCTATGCCGCCCAATACAATAGGCGTATCAGGAAAAAGCTCTCTTACCTTATTCGCGTAAACAATAGTAGCCCTATTAGGTCTCAAGCCTATCATCCCTCCGGGAGAATAATCATCTTTTTTTCTTTTGGAGCGGTTAATGGTGTAATTGGCGAGAATAGAATCCATGTTTCCTGCGGTTACGCCGAAGAATAATTTTGGTTTTCCCAGTTTTAAAAAATCATCCGAAGTTTTCCAATCAGGCTGGGCAATAATCCCAACTTTAAATCCCGCGGCCTCAAGTACCCTGGAAATCACAGCCGCTCCGAAAGAAGGATGATCCACATACGCATCGCCAGAGATGATTAT
>JAGVFL010000031.1 GCA_020057645.1 Candidatus Omnitrophota bacterium | reverse complement strand
AGAATTGCGAACGACGAACGACGAACGACGAACGACGAACAATGAGAGCCATGGAATAATAGTGGCTACCACGAGGCCTGAGACCATGCTTGGCGATGTGGCAGTGGCTGTAAATCCCAAGGACAGGAGATATAAAAAATTAATAGGCAAAAAACTGATACTGCCTATCATGGAAAAAGAGATACAGATTATCGCGGATGATTTTGTGGATAAGAAATTCGGCACGGGCGCTGTAAAGGTTACGCCTGGCCACGACCCCAATGATTTTGAAACAGGTAAAAGGCATGAATTAAAACCCATTTTAGTAATGAATTCAGACGGCACAATGAATCATAATGCAGGTAAATATGAAGGGATGGACAGGTTTAAGGCGAGGAAGTTAATAGTAGCGGAACTTGAGGAAAAGAAACTGCTGGTAAAAATAGAGAAACATGAGCACGCGGTAGGCCATTGTTACAGGTGCCATACCGTGATAGAGCCGTATTTATCTTTACAGTGGTTTGTGAAGATGAAGCCTCTTGCGGGGCCAGCGATAGAGGCTGTTAAAAGCGGGAAAATTAAATTTTATCCAAAGAGATGGACAAAGGTATATTTGAATTGGATGGAGAATATACATGACTGGTGCATCTCAAGGCAGATATGGTGGGGGCACAGGCTGCCTGTTTATTACTGTCAGACTTGCATTACGAACGACGAACGACGAACGACGAACGACGAATATGGTGTAATCGTATCTAAGATTAAGCCTGAAAAATGCCCTGTCTGTGGCGGAACAGATTTAAAACAGGACGAGGATGTGCTGGACACGTGGTTTTCGTCCTGGCTATGGCCGATTTCAACTCTTGGATGGCCTGAAAAAACAAAAGACCTGGAATATTTTTATCCAACCTCTGTCCTTGTAACCGCGCCCGAGATATTATTTTTCTGGGTTGCAAGGATGATCATGTCAGGCAAGGAATTTATGAAAGAGATACCTTTCAGCGGCGTTTATATACACGGAACAGTCAGGGACACTACAGGCAAAAAGATGTCAAAATCCCTGGGCAACATAATAGACCCGTTAGAGATAATAGACGGATTCGGAGCAGACGCGCTGAGGTTCAGCATTATATCTATAACATCTACGGGACAGGATGTATTTCTATCAAAGGATAAATTTGAGATAGGCAGGAATTTCGCAAATAAGATATGGAATGCGTCCAGGTTCGTGTTGATGAACGTAAGTACGCCCCCGTACCACAAGGATACGGGGCAAGTCGGGCAGAGAGCGGAAGAAAAGCTGTCTATGGCTGACAGGTGGATATTAAGCAGACTGAATAGAACTATTGGGGCAGTTACAAAATCCCTTGATAATTACAAATTTAACGAAGCGGAGTCGATTTTATATGATTTTATATGGCATGATTTTTGCGACTGGTATTTGGAGATGGTAAAATCTGATATTACAGCCCTCAGCCCTCAGCCCTCAGCCGTCAGCAGTAGAGCAATCTTAATCCATGTCTTAGAAAATTCGCTAAAATTATTGCATCCTTTCATGCCGTTTGTGACAGAGGCAATATGGCAGAATATGAAAGAAAGGGAAAGCATAATGGCCGCGGCATGGCCTGAAGCGGATAAACATTATATGGATAAAAAAATAGAATCTGACATGGAAACAGCGAAAGATATTATAGTAAACATAAGGAATATCCGCGCTGACATGAATATCCCGCATTCAAAAAAGATTAAAGTAAATCTTGCGCCGCTGAAAAGCAAGATTACGCCGGCGCTGCTTGACAGCATGGGATACATCAAAAACCTGGCTCAGCTCGATGAGTTGGTGGTAGAAGATGCCGGATTTAAAAAACCAAAGAGTTCCTTGAGTGCCATTACTGAGAATTTCAATATATTCATTCATCTGGAAGGCGTCATAGACGTAGAGGCGGAAAAAGCAAGGCTGGCCAAGAAACAGGATTTATTGAAGCAGCAGCTTGTATTTGCGGAAAGGAAATTGAAGGATAGGAATTTTATGGACCACGCGCCTGAAAACGTGGTCATGCTAGAACAGGAAAAAGCCGCAAAAATTAAAGAGCAGATTAATAGATTGGAAGAAACGATAAAGGAATTGTAGGGAACGGTTTGAAACCGTTCCCTACAGACAGCGGTTAAAATGAAATTATCAAAAGAAAAAATATTCCCGATAATTATAAACGCTTTAAAGGAAGACATCGGTTCCGGCGATATCACAAGTTCTATTGTTTTTGAAAAAGATGTCAGCGTGTTGGCGCATATTGCGGCGAAAGAAGAATGTGTTGTAGCCGGCATGGATGTCGCTAAATGGGTTTTTGACGCAATTGACGAAAAACTGGCATTTATAGCCTTATGTAAAGACGGGGACAAGATTAAAAAAGGCAAGAGAGTCATATCCGTAAAAGGGTCTGCGAAAAACATATTATCCGCCGAAAGGACTGTCTTAAATTTCATAGGGCATATTTCAGGCGTGGCAACGCTTACCCATGAATTTGTCAGGATGGTGAAAGGCACGGCTGCAGATATATACGATACCAGAAAAACCATTCCGGGCATGAGAGAGCTGGAAAAATACGCTGTCGTGGTAGGCATGGGACATAATTACAGGATAGGGTTATGGGACGGGGTGCTCATAAAGGATAATCATCTAAATGGTTTGGCTCAGGGCTCAAGGACAAAGGCTGTCAGAGACGCCATAGCTTTATTTAAAAATAGAGGGTATAAGAATGTTGAGATAGAAACGGAGAATATCGCGGAGTTTAAAGAGGCGCTGGAAGCAGGGGCTGATATCATAATGCTGGATAACATGAAGATAGAGGATATCAAGAAGGCAGT
>JAGVFL010000166.1 GCA_020057645.1 Candidatus Omnitrophota bacterium | reverse complement strand
GCATCCTTTGGCGGAGGATATTGATTTAATAGAAAAAGATCCCGCTAAAGTCAGGTCCAGGGCTTATGACCTTGTTATAAACGGCGTTGAAATAGCATCGGGCAGTATAAGGATTCACAAAAGAGAATTGCAGGAAAAGATATTTAAGCGTATAGGTTTTAGCATGGAAGAGGCTAAAGAGCGTTTTGGATTTTTGCTGGAGGCATTTGAATACGGCGCGCCCCCGCACGGAGGCATCGCGCTTGGCCTGGACAGGCTTATAGCGTTAATGGCAGGTTCGGATACAATAAGGGACGTAATAGCTTTTCCGAAGACGCAAAAGGCGGTTTGCCCGTTGACAGAAGCGCCGTCGAGCGTAGATGAAAAGCAGTTAAATGAATTGGGGATACGAATAAAAAAGGAGGGGTTATGAGGAGCATGATTTTGTGCTGTATTTTACTTGGAATGTTTTTCATATCAGGCTGCGTGATAAGGACTTATACTGTTGAGATGGACAGGGTTGATCAGGAGATAAGCGGCAATAGAGGGGTTATTATGGGAACTCCGCCTGCGGTCAGCGAGACAGAGCAGGTAAAAAAGACAAGGACGATTTATAACATAGAGGTAGAACTTCCTTCAGGATACAGGACCTACCAAGAGATTGAAGATAAAGAACTATACGGAAACAGGGGTTATATGCGCGGAGGCGTTACCCCTGAGAAAGAGGTTTATGTGACCGGGAGCGGCAAAGAGAAGGTATCAGATACGAGGTTTGGCGCAGGGTTGGGCTCTTCAAGAATGCCGCAGATAGTTTATAGCGAGCCTTCCGGCGATTCGGGAATCAATACTTCGGCTTCCGGCGACGGAACGCAGAATGAGTATTACGTTGTTCAGAAAGGCGACACTCTTCAAAAGATATCCGAAAAGATTTTCGGAACTACGCAAAAATGGAAAAGCATATACGAAGCAAATAAGAATATTCTTAAGAGCCCGGACAGGATAAGAGTTGGCCAAAAACTTGTGATACCGAAATAGTAAATTTTATGAAACGTGAAGAAAATTCTAAATAAAAAACAGAAGATCGGCAAAATCCCTGATAAGATATCGCATATCCTGATGGCGATTGCCGCCTGCCTTATTCTTGTCGCGATAATAGCGGAATGGGACACTAGTTTCTTTAAGACTGAATTTCATGAAGGCGATATAGTTCTTAGAGCGATATACGCGCCTTTCGATTTCAAGATAAAAGGCGGCATAGACTATAAAGCCACAGAAACTGTTAAAAAAGAAGCTGTAAGTTTAGCGCCGCCTGTCTATAGCATTGACATCTCCGTAAAAGAAGTTATCTTGAATAAAGTTAATTCGTTTTTTAGCGCAGTAGAGTCGCTCAAAAACGATACTAACGCGGAAGGAGACAGGGATTCAAAAATAAAGGCAGCAGGCGAGTCTTACAATATCCCTTTTCCTATAATAAAAGGCATTCTTGAACTTAAAGATCCTCAGGGCTTCTCTGCGGAAATAGTCAAGATTATAGAAGACATAACGGATACAGGGCTTATTCCCGCCTCAGAATTGTCCAGGCTTAATAAAGACCTCATAAAGACAGTGGCGTTGATAGATAAATCCAAAAACACAGAAGAGGTAAAATCCGCAGACCGGTTCTGGACATTTTCAGACATAAGAAAAAAAGCGGATTCTCTTTCCTCCTCTCTGAAAGAGAGAAAAGAAAAATTCCTCCTCGTAGATTTTATAAGCGCGGTATTAACCCCAAACGTAATATATCAGGATGAAGAGACGGATTCCAGAAAACAGGCGCTGGCCGCTAAGGTTAAGCCTGTTTATAGCATGGTAGATGTCAAGAAGACCGAGTTGATACTTAATAAAGGAGAGCGCATATTAAAAGACCACATGGCAAAACTCGAGGCAATTGAACAACAAGGCCCGCGCTCTATTAAAATGGCGGCATTTTTTGGCATTGCGCTCTTGGTAATCTTATTCATACTACTTCTCGTTATTTACATTGAATTCTACGAGCCTGATTTAATAGTAGGCAATAAAGAGCTTATACTTTTTGCTTCCATATGCATTTTAATGACGCTTGCGGGAAAACTTATCGTGATATCTCCCTGGCCCAGCAACATGATTCCCGTATCGGCTGCTTCAATGCTTATAGCGCTGCTTATTAACGACAGGCTGGCGATAGTAGCTACGTGTTTTTTAAGCATAATTATAGGCATGATTTCAGGAGGCAGGCTGGACATGGCAGGGGTATCAATTGTGGGCGGCATGATAGGCATATTTGCCGTAAGAAATGTCAGGCGGAGATCGCAGCTTATATCAGCAGGATTAGCGGTCGGGTTTGCCAATATGACATATTTTATAGGAACAGGGCTTATAAATTCGCTGGATTTCAATATCTACATGACAGAGGCATTTATAGGCCTTGCGAACGGGGTATTGTCAGCCATAATAGTTACCGGAGTTTTGCCTATTTTTGAAACAGCGTCCAAGATCATTACTGACATAAGCCTTCTGGAAATAGCAGATTTGAATCACCCTGTCCTGAAAGAGATGGTAATAAAGGCGCCTGGCACGTATCACCATAGTCTCGTGGTAGGAAATCTTGCGGAGGCCGCGTGCGAGGCAATAGGAGCGAATGCGCTTCTGGCGCGCGTGAGCGCGTATTTTCATGACATAGGCAAGATAGAAAAAGCAGAATATTTCAGCGAAAATCAGACAGGCGGTTCCATGCACGATAAACTTTCTCCGACCATGAGCAGCCTCATAATTACGAGCCACGTTAAAAACGGGGTTGAGCTTGCGCAGAAATACGGCCTGAACAAGAGGATCGTGGATATAATAAGGCAGCATCACGGGACAGGCCTTGTTTTTTATTTCTTCAAGAGGGCCCTTGAAAAGACCGAGGACGAAGAGGTGTTTGAAGAGGGTTTCAGGTATCCGGGCCCAAAGCCGCAGACAAAAGAAGCCGCGTGCGTGCTTTTGGCTGATTCAGTGGAGGCTGCTTCGCGCACGCTGGATGACCCCACACCTTCCAGCATACAGGGACTTGTCAAAAAGGTTATAAACAATAAATTCATAGACGCCCAGCTGGACGAATGCGAATTAACGCTGAAGGGCCTTGAAAAGATTGCGGAGGTCTTTACGCATATCCTGACGGGCATATATCATAGCCGCGTGGAATATCCCGAAGATACCAGGCGCCGGCTAAAACCATGAAAATAGATATACAAAATTTACAGAACATAGCGAAGATTGATAAAAATAAGATATTGGAGTGCGCGGACTATGTATTAAAAGCAATGGGCGAAGACGACGCCGAATTAAGCCTTGTTCTTGTAAATGACATGTATATCAGAAACCTGAACTGGAAATACAGGAGAAACGATTCCGCTACGGACGTGTTGGCGTTTCCGATGCGGGACTCCAGAGGGCTTTCCGGATCTGTGCTCGGAGATGTGGTGATATCCGTGGAGACTGCCAAGAGGGAAGCCGGGAAGAGAAAAAAGGATTTGCAGGAAGAGATGGATCTTTATTTTGTGCACGGCATACTGCATTTATTAGGTTACGATGACGAGAAAATAAGAAAAAGAAAAAAGATGAAGGCAAAAGAGCAAGAGATATTAAAATTATTTAAAGCGACAAAATTGTAGGGCACACTTTAGTGTGCCAAAACTTAGGTATTTATGCAAAAACAGAGATTAGTAGAAAGTTTTAATGCGGCAATAGAAGGTTTTGTGTATGTTTTTAAAAGCCAGCGCAACATGAGGGTCCATTTTTTAATGGGGCTTTTCGCTTTTCTCCTAGGCATAATCCTGAATTTTAATTACATGGAGTTGATGATGCTGTGCCTTACCATAGCGTTTGTCCTTTTTGCGGAAATGTTTAATACCGCTATCGAGTACACGGTGGACCTGGTGGTGAGCGAGGAATATCATCCTCTCGCTAGGATAGTAAAAGATATAGGCGCAGGAGCGGTTTTATTGAGCGCAATGACTGCCACGGTGGTTGCTTATATTTTATTTGCCAGTAGAACAGGTATGAAGATAGAAGATAATATCATGAAAATAAGAGGATCCAGCTGGCACATAACGTTTATAATATTTATCCTGATCCTGGCCATAGTAGTCTTGAGCAAGCTCCTTTTAAATAAAGGCACGCCTTTGAGAGGCGGCATGCCGAGCGGCCACAGCGCCATAGCGTTTTCAATATGGACTGTGATATCGCTTCTTTATCCCAATAGTCTTGTGATTTTTCTTGTGTTTATATTGGCGCTGCTGGTGGCCAGAAGCAGGATCAGCGGCCAGATCCACAGCCTTGCAGAAGTTTTTATAGGCGCCCTGGTGGGAGTATTAGTAACGGTAT
>JAGVFL010000047.1 GCA_020057645.1 Candidatus Omnitrophota bacterium | reverse complement strand
CTCAAAACTAAGGCTTGGCTTTTTACCCTCTCCACCTACGCGGTGTAAAATTTTACACCGCGTAGGTGGAGAGGGTAAAAAGCCAAGCCTTAGTTTTGAGAGAAGGCTTTACATTATAAGGAAACAAATTGAAAATACTATCCGTAATTCCAGCCTCAAGCAGAAATCATATTTCTATATTACAAATATATCTTCTAAGACATTTTCGTATAAAGGCCTTTTAATGCCGGGCCAGCTTGGGTATTTTTTTAAGGATTTGGACGATGAAAGCATGAAAAGCACCATATGTCTTGTCCATTCCCGCTACAGCACAAATACATTTCCTACATGGGACCTGAGCCAGCCATTTAGATTCCTGGCTCATAACGGAGAAATAAATACATTGAGAGGCAATGTAAACTGGATGAAGGCCAGGGAAGGGCTGTTGAAAAGCAGGCTTTTTGGAAAAGAGATCGAGAACCTTAAGCCTGTGATTACGCCTGATGGAAGCGATTCCATGGCCATAGATAATATATTTGAACTTTTGGTCCTGTCCGGCCGGTCTCTTCCTCATGCAATGATGATGCTTATACCCGGCGCATGGGAACATAATAATCTGATAGATAAAAAAATAAAGGATTTTTATAAATATCACGCGTGTCTCATGGAGCCATGGGACGGGCCGGCAGCGATTGCATTTACTGACGGCGCAAACATAGGGGCGGTCCTCGACAGGAATGGACTGAGGCCGGCGCGTTATATAGTCACCAAAGACGATTTTGCAGTAATGGCTTCAGAGTCAGGGGTGCTGGATATAAAACCGGAAGATATTCTTATTTCAGGAAGGCTTGAGCCGGGAAAGATATTTTTTATAGATACTGAAAAAGGCCGCGTTATCAATGACGATGAGATTAAAAGAGAAATCTTAAGGCTTAATCCATATGGCAGGTGGCTTAAAGAGAACATGGTGGAGCTGGATGGGTTACGTAGTTCACCAAGGCTTAAAGCTGAACACGATATTTTAACCTCTCTAAAGGTGTTTGGGTATACCCGCGAAGATTTGAAAATTATTCTTCAGCCTATGATAGAGACAGGCAAAGAACCCATTGGTTCAATGGGTAATGACACGCCGCACGCTATTCTTTCTAAAAGGCCGCAGCTTCTTTACGCTTATTTCAAACAATTATTCGCTCAAGTTACTAATCCGGCTATCGACCCCATAAGAGAAAAGATAGTAATGAGCCTTGAAAGCTACATCGGCCCGGAAGGAAATCTTCTTGACGAAACGCCGGAACATTGCCATAAACTTAGAGTAAAGCGCCCTATTCTTACAAATGAAGAATTAGAAAAGGTCCGCTCTATAAAGATAAGCAGTTTTAAAACAAAGGCCATATCGATGCTTTTTAGCGTAAATAAAAAGGGCGATTTTATAAAAGCGATTGACAGGATATGTAAAGAAGCTGTCTCAGCGATAAAAGAAGGTTACACGTTTATCATATTGAGCGATAGGGGCGTGGATGAAAAACATTCAAGCCTCCCGGCGCTTTTAGCTGTAGGAGCTTTGCATCACCACCTTGTGAAAAAATCCCTCAGGAATCAGATAGGCATAATCCTGGAAAGCGGGGAGCCGAGAGAGGTGCATCATTTTGCGCTTTTATTCGGGTACGGTGCGGATTGCGTTAATCCATATTTAGCTTATGAGGCAGTAAAGCATATTGTCAAAGAGAATGGGTTAAGCTTGGATTTTGCAAAAGCAGTTTACAATTATATACACGCGGTGGAGGAAGGCATATTAAAGATACTTTCGAAGATGGGCATCTCAACGCTTCAAAGTTATAGGGGCGCTCAGATATTTGAGGCTCTGGGATTAAGCGATGAAGTCATAGAGAGGTGTTTTGAAGGAACCGCTTCGAGGATAGGCGGCGCTGATTTCAGCGTAATAAGAGAAGAAACGTTAAAAAGGCACACAGATGCGTATCCTGAAAAAAATACAGGGCCTGTACATCTTGCTGCGGGCGGGTTATATCAGTGGAGGAGAGACGGAGAATTTCATTTATGGAATCCTGAATCAATAGCCAGTTTGCAGGATGCCGCGAGGAAGAATGATTATAAAAAATATAAGGAGTTCACTCAGCTTATAAACGACCAGGCCAAAAATCCTACCACACTGAGAAGTTTATTAAAATTTAAAAACGTAAACTCAATTCCGATAGAAGAAGTGGAGAAGATTGAAACCATAGTTAAGCGTTTTGCGACAGGAGCCATGAGTTTCGGTTCAATAGGCAGGGGCGCGCATGAGACCCTGGCTATTGCGATGAATAGCATCGGAGGCAGGTCTAACACAGGAGAAGGCGGGGAAGACCCTGCCAGGTTCGCATCTTTACCTGATGGTAGTTCCAGAAGGAGCGCCATAAAACAGGTTGCTTCAGGCAGATTCGGGGTCACTACGAACTATCTTGTAAATGCGGATGAATTGCAGATAAAAATTGCGCAAGGCGCGAAACCTGGTGAAGGCGGCCAGCTCCCGGGTCATAAAGTAAGCGCAGTAATCGCAGCTACCAGGTACACCACAGAAGGCGTAACGCTTATTTCCCCTCCTCCGCATCACGATATTTATTCAATAGAAGACCTGGCGCAATTGATATTTGATTTAAAAAATACAAATCCAAGAGCAAGGATAAGCGTGAAGCTTGTGTCTGAAGTAGGCGTTGGGACTATTGCTGCGGGAGTGGCAAAAGGGCACGCTGACATGATCTTGATTTCAGGCGGAGACGGCGGCACAGGAGCTTCTCCTTTAAGCTCTATTAAACACGCCGGGCTTCCGTGGGAGCTAGGGTTATCAGAAACCCACCAGACACTTGTTTTAAACGATTTGCGCTCAAGGGTGAGGCTGCAGACAGACGGCCAGATGAGGACAGGAAGGGATATCGCGATAGCAGCGCTTCTTGGGGCAGAAGAGTTTGGATTCTGCACAGCCAGCTTGATTGTTTTAGGCTGCGTTATGCTCAGACATTGTCATCTTAATAATTGTTCCGTGGGCATAGCCACTCAGGACGAAATGCTTTTGAGAAAATTCTCCGGAAAACCAGAGCACGTTGTGAATTATTTCTATTTTGTAGCGCAGGAATTAAGAGAAATCATGGCCGATTTGGGGATAAAAAGTTTAGAAGACATGGTTGGCAGGGTGGATTTATTAGATGTAGATAAAAATATCCTGCCATGGAAAGCTAAAGGAATAGATTTTTCAAAGATACTTTATAAGCCTGATGTTTCGGAAGAGGTTGGGATACATTGCACGATTTCTCAAGACCACGGCATTAAAGATATCTTGGACAAAAAACTTATCGAGCTTGCAAAAGAAGCATTGGAAAAAACAAACAATGTGAAAATAGAACTTCCGATTAAGAATACTGACAGGGCTGCAGGCGCTATGTTGAGCGGAGAATTGTGCAGGTTGCACGGCGAAGAAGGCCTTTCCGAGGATACCATATATTGTAAATTTAAAGGCGTGGCAGGCCAGAGCTTTGGAGCATTTTTGGCAAAGGGCATTACGTTTGAACTCGAGGGTATGGCAAACGATTATGTAGGAAAAGGCATTTCAGGCGGAAAGATTATTATTTATCCTGACAAAAAGGCGAATTACAGCTCAGAGGAAAATATTATAATCGGTAATACTGCTTTTTACGGCGCAATAACAGGGGAGGCGTATATAAAAGGCCTTGCGGGCGAGAGATTCTGTATACGTAATTCTGGTTTAAATG
>JAGVFL010000147.1 GCA_020057645.1 Candidatus Omnitrophota bacterium | reverse complement strand
TCTTTATATTGTTTTCCGCTTATAAGGCCTAATCTTTTGTGGCCCGATTCCATGAGACGCTGATCAGCATTGTCCTCTCTCACCAAAAGCCTGTATTCTACCCTAGAAGTGAACATCCTGTAAGGTTCATTAGTGCCTTTTGTAACAAGGTCGTCTATTAAAACTCCGATGTAGCTCTCTGATCGGTCTAATATAAACGGCTCTTTGTTTCTTGCTTTCAGGCCGGCATTTATTCCGGCGATAAGCCCTTGAGCCGCTGCTTCTTCATATCCCGTAGTGCCGTTGATCTGGCCCGCGTGGAAAAGACTTTCCACTAATTTTGTTTCCAGCGTAGGTTTAAGCTGCGTCGGGTCCACAAAATCATACTCAATCCCGTATCCGGGCACGAGTATTTCAGCCTTCCGGAGGCCTTTAATGCTTCTTATCATTTTTAACTGAACGTCAAGCGGCAGGCTCGTAGATATCCCGTTCGGATAGTACTGATTTGTTTTTAGCCCCTCCGGTTCTAAAAATATCTGATGAGCGTCTCTATCGGCGAACCGCACTATCTTATCTTCAATAGAAGGACAATATCTGACTCCCGTAGATCGGATCTTGCCGGTATAAAGCGGAGAACGGCCAAGATTAGCGCGTATAATATCGTGCGTTTTTTTATTCGTATGAGTGATATAACACGGCGCCTGTTTCCTCGTTATCTTGCCGGTTGAAAATGAAAACGGGATTATCCGTTTATCGCCTAATTGTTTTTTTAATTTGGAAAATCTTATGGTCCTGCCGTCTAATCTCGCAGTGGTGCCTGTCTTGAGCCTTGATACATTAAACCCGAATGCTTTTAAATTTTCCGAAAGATTCGGAGAGGGCGGATCGCCTAACCTGCCGCCCGGCATATGAGTAAGGCCTATATGTATAAGCCCGTTCAGAAAAGTTCCCGGTGTAAGTACTACTGTTTTGCCTATCGCAGAAACGCCTGTTGTAAGTTTAACGCCTTTTGCAACGCCGTCTTTAACAATTATCTCTGATACAGAACCCTCTAATAAATCCAGGTTCTTGGTTTTTTTAATAACGGCCTGCATGTATTTTAAGTACATTGCCCTGTCTATCTGGGCCCTGGAAGACCATACTGCGCGGCCCTTGCTTCTATTTAAAATACGAAACTGTATCCCGCATTTATCAGCGGCCTTTGCCATTTCCCCGCCAAGGGCATCAATCTCTTTGACAAGCTGTCCCTTGCCGATGCCGCCTATGGCAGGATTACAGGACATATACCCTATCCTATCAAGATTCATGGTAATAAGAAGGGTATCAGAGCCCATCCTGGCCGCGCTAAGCGAGGCTTCTATGCCTGCGTGCCCTGCGCCGATAACTATGACATCATATATTTTTTTCACACGAATATGATAGCAGATATGCTTTGGGCAGTCAATTGCGGGGCAAAAACCGGCTTATGGCTCAAGCGTTAAAAAAAGCTGATCATTTCTATAGACATCTATATTATCTGCATAATGCTTTATTCTGAATTTATTCAGCGAAGCGCTTCTATACGAGGTCTTTTTATATTCCGAGAAAATAAGGAATAGCGATTTAGAAAAAAACTCTCTTTTTATGTCTTCGGCCATCTTCTTTTCTTCAAAGGCAGGCTCTTTAATCTCTTTTATTATCTTTAAGATGTACGCCTTTGCGATGACATTCGCTTTTAAATCAGAATAATCTTGCGCGCACCATGTAAAATTATTGATTGCATCGCAATACATCCCGTGATCATAGTAATATTCTGCCATCGCGAATATTGATTTCTGCGCGAACGAGCTTTTCGGAAAATCTCTTATAATGCCCCTAAACTCCATGAATGCAAAATCAGGCTGCTTTGCCTTTATGTATCTAACAGCTTCACTATACCTGGCCCCGGCTTCGCCTGCATAAAGGCCCTGAGCGCCAAAAATAAAGATTAACCCCGCAATAAATAAAAGAACAAGATTTATCTTCTTCATATTAAATTGCCTTTAGCAAGGCATTCTCCGTTCCAGCAGTACGTGCATAGTTTTTCCCGCGGAAGGCCGATGGCTTTTATCATATCGCCAAGAGTCTGATAACGGAGAGTAGTGACTCCTATGTCCTTCTTGATCCATTCTACCATCTTCTGATATTTTTTGGTAGCGGGATCTATATATTCTGACACATCTTCTATGTCGCGGCCTTCTATGTCTTTTATGGCCTTTCTCGCGGCTAATTCATGTATAGTCCTTGTAGAAAGGCAGAATTTGCACGGATACATGAGAGGCGGGCACGCAGGCCTTACGTGTATTTCTTTCGCGCCGTTATCCAATAACTTTTGAACGGTAAAATTTTTAAGCTGAGTGCCCCGCACGATAGAATCCTCGCAAACAATTATTTTCTTGCCGTCTATCACGTCTTTGACCGGGATAAGCTTCATCTTTGCGATGCGGTCTCTTATCTCCTGAATAGGGGGCGTATAACTTCTGCCGTAACCCGCCGTGTATTTTACCAGAGGCCTGCGGTAAGGTTTGCCTGATTCCATCGCATAACCTATCGCGTGAGCAATCCCGGAGTCAGGCACGCCTGAAACCACGTCTATATCTATATCTTTATCGCGCTTTGCCAGATACGCCCCGCATCTTTCTCTTACCACTTCAACGTTCACGCCTTCATAACTTGAAGCAGGGAAACCGGTATATATCCATAAAAATGAGCATATCTGGTTATCGCTCTTATGGCCGGATCTGACCTCTTTAAAACCGTTTTCATTTATTAAAACTATCTCTCCCGGGAATAGATATTTATATATTTGGAATCCCGTGTTGGGAAAGGCGCTCGATTCCGAGGCAATCGCAAAATCCCCGCCCTTCTTGCCTATTACTAAAGGCGTGTAACCAAATCTGTCTCTCGCGGCGTAAACCCCGTCTTTACAAAGTATGAGAAGGCTGCATGACCCGATAATCTTAGAAAACATGTATTCTATGCCGCTCACGATGTCGTCTCCCATGCTGATAAGCTTCGCGATTACCTCAACAACATTCGGGGCGCCGTCTTCTGTTTCGCTGAAGGAACAAT
>JAGVFL010000077.1 GCA_020057645.1 Candidatus Omnitrophota bacterium | reverse complement strand
TAAAATAGATGTCTGGAACCATCCTCTATGCTGATCGCTGCCTTCCAGATACAGGTCAGCGGGAAAACCAAGGCCCTTTTTTATCCTGAGGACACCCTGATGGCTCGCGCCTGATTCAAACCAGACATCAAGTATGTCTGTTTCTTTGTTAAACTCGTTAGCGCCGCACTTTTTACATTTAAAACCTTCAGGCGCAAAACTTTTCGCGTCTTTCGAAAACCATGAATCAGAACCCATACTGCCGAAAATTTCCTCTATATTTTTCATTACCTTGATGTCTATTATTTCCGAATTACAGGAAGCGCAATATAAAATAGGTATGGGCACGCCCCAGTAGCGCTGCCTCGAAAGGCACCAGTCAGGCCGCAGTTCTATCATGCTGGAGATGCGTTTTTCGCCCGCATCAGGCACCCATTTTACTTTCTTTATTTCATTGAGGGTTTTCTGCCTCAGGCCGTTTCTATCTACTCCCATGAACCATTGTTTTGTGGCGCGGAATAAAAGCGGCGAATGGCAGCGCCAGCAATATGGATACGAATGTTCGGTCTTCGCGGATATTAAAAGGGCCTTTTTATCCGACAGGAGATTTAATACAACGTCGTTGGCCTCCAATATCGGCTTGCCTACGATTTCATCCGGGACTTCGAACGAGTCTATTTTCTTAAACCTGCCTTTTTCATCTACGGGCATGACAACCGGCAGATCATATCTCAATCCGACTTCATAGTCTTGCTGGCCGTGGCCCGGGGCAATGTGAACGCAGCCTGTCCCGTCTTCGTTTGAAACATAATCCGCCAATACAACCTTTGAGGCGCGGTTTAGAAAAGGATGAGCAGTGGACATACCTTCCAGCTCTCTGCCTTTTACTGTTTTTAATACACTGCCGCTTACACCTAGTTTTTTAAGTACTGTTTCCAGGAGGTCCCGGCACAATATTAAGGTCCCATGGCTATCGGTCTTGACAAATACATATGCGAGATCAGGATGAACCGCTATTGCCACGTTTGAAATAAGCGTCCAGGGAGTAGTCGTCCAGACGAGAAAAAATAACTCACCTGGCCCACCTGTCAGGTGAGCCAATTGGCTCACCTGACAGGTGGATTCGGTATGAAATCTAACATATATAGACGGGGAGGCATGATCTTCGTATTCAACCTCAGCTTCTGCAAGAGCTGTTTCGCATTTTGCGCACCAGTTTATAGGCTTAAGGCCTCTATAGATAAAGCCGTCCTGCGCGAGTTTATTAAAACTCGCCACTACTGCCTTTTCATATTCCGGTTTTAAAGTAAGGTACGGATTATCCCAGTCTCCTAAAACCCCGAGCCTTTTAAACTCTAGCTTCTGGATCTCTACGAATTTCATGGCGAATTCATGCGCCATTTTTCTGAATTTCACTTGATCCACGTCGTGCTTGGTCTTTTTCATTTCCTTGAAAAGCTGGTGCTCGATCGGCATGCCGTGGCAATCCCAGCCCGGGACATAAGGCGCGTCAAAACCCTGCATTGTCTTAAACTTTACGACTATGTCTTTTAATGTTTTATTCAGCGCGTGGCCTATGTGGATATTTCCGTTCGCGTATGGCGGACCGTCGTGGAGTATGTATTTTGGCTTGTCTTTCCGCTTCTCCCTTATCATTTTATAAAGATCCGCCTTTTCCCATTTTTCGAGAATGACAGGTTCTTTATCAGGGAGATTGGCCTTCATCGGAAAATCAGTCTTAGGCAAGTTTAAAGTATTCTTATATTCCATGTTACACGTATTTTCCTATTATTATGTCCAGCTTTTCTTTTGTGTTTTCCGGTATCAATTTTTTGTCAGTCACTATAGCGTATTTAAGGGCTTCATGGCAGCCGCATTTTCTCTCTTTAGAAAGCTGCGGCACTATCTCTTTTATCAAATTCTTCGCGGTATCTACATTTTTGAGAAGATTTCCTACGACCATCTCGATGTTCACGTCCTCTTCGTACCAGCAATCGTAATCCGTCACCATGGCAATGGCCGCGAAACACATCTCCGCTTCCCTGGCAAGCCTTGCCTCAGGCATGTTGGTCATGCCTATGATATCCATTCCCCAGCTTTTGTATAGATGCGACTCTGCTCTTGTGGAGAACGCAGGGCCTTCCATATTAAGGTACGCGCCTTTATCGTGCATCGCTAACCCGAGTTTTTTACCTGTATTGTAAATTATCTTTCTAAGTTCAGCGCACACAGGGTCTGCGAAACTTATATGGGCGACTATGCCTTGGCCGAAGAACGTGGTCTTGCGCGCCTGGTTGGTCCTATCCACAAACTGGTCAGGAAGCACAATGTCCATGGGTTTCAATTCCTTTTTGAAACTCCCGACTGCCGAGATAGATATCAGCTGTTCCACACCTAGTTTTTTCATGGCGTATATATTTGCCCTGTAATTAAGCTCTGTGGGTAAAATCGTATGGCCTCTTTTATGCCTGGCAAGAAATGCCACTTCCACCCCTCCCAGATTTCCTATTATAAAATTATCAGAGGGGCTGCCGAAAGGCGTTTCTACAGTAACTTCCTTCATGTCTTTTAACGCGTCTATCTGATACAATCCGCTACCTCCGATAATCCCTACTTTCGGCATATTGTCTCCTATTTTATCCCTTTTTCATCCCTTCTCACGCCAAATAAGGTTACACTTTGACATTGTCAGAGTGTAAACTTACGGAGAGGGATTTGGATTTGAGCGAAGCTGATTTTACTGCCTGCTTTATAATGCTCTCGAGTTTCCTGCTTTTGAATATCTTCAGGGCGGCTTCTGTAGTGCCGCCCTTGGACGCGACCTTTTTGACAAACTCTTCCATGGATAAATCTTTGCGGCAGGCAGTTTCCGCGGCGCCTATAAATGCGGCCTTTGCGAGTTTCATGGCCAAGCCTTTTTCAAGGCCGCTTGCCTCACCTGCCTTAGCCAATAAATGCGTAAATAAGAAATAATACGCAGGCCCGCTGCCGCTCACAGCAGTAACAGCGTCCATCATATTTTCTTTAATCTCAGTGACCTCGCCGACTTTTGAAAAAATCCCGAAAGCTATTTTTAAATCTTTGGGCTTGGCGAATCTGCCGCGGGTAACCGCGGAAATGCCTTTTCCCACCATGGCAGGCATGTTGGGCATTACCCTGATTACCCTTGCTTTACCTAAAACCTTTTCTATGGATGATGTGGCCGCGCCCGCGGCTATGGAAATTATCAGTTTTTCTTTTACATAAGGCTTTATCTCTCTTAAAACTTCTCCTATATTCTGCGGTTTTACGGCTAAGATAATAATATCCGAGCGCTTTGCGACAGTAACATTGTCAGAGATGCGCTTATTCTTATCGCTTAAAAAAACCTTGCCTTTAATGCGCAACGCTATCGCCATCCCCATATTGCCAGCTCCGATTACACCGATCATCTTTGCTCCTTAAAAATATTCCGAAACCATGGATTTTATTTTAGCCATGATTTTACCCAAAAACCCCATGGGCTCGGAGACGCACGACCTCTCCCTCGCGGCAACTATTTTTTTCGCGTTGTACTTCATGAGGCCGACCGAACACGCAAACGTTATGTCCGTGATTTT
>JAGVFL010000164.1 GCA_020057645.1 Candidatus Omnitrophota bacterium | reverse complement strand
TTTTTAGGCCCTCGCTTGTGCACCTTATCATAAATTACTTCATCATATGTCTCTTGATATAAGGCCAATCCGTCTACGCCTTCGGCCGCTATCCCCGCATATTCGCTTTCTGTGAGGCCGTATATCTCTATGGATATTGAGCTAAAATATTTTTTTAATATTTTGATGCAGTCTTTGATGTAGCGCAGCGGGCTTTCTTTTCGAGACTCTCCTGTAAGAATTAAAATATGCCTGAGCCCTGTTGATGAAATAAACGCGGCTTCCTTCTCCACTTCTTCCAGGTTTAGTTTTTTCCTGGTAACATCATTTCTGGAATTGAATCCGCAATAGGCGCATTGATTCTCGCAATAATTGGACAAATACATCGGCGTGTATAGTTGGATGGTCCTGCCGAAATGCCTTAATGTTAAGTTATGCGCCTTCTGGGCCATATCCTCCAAATAATTTTCTGCAGCCGGAGAAAGGAGCGCTAAAAACTGGAATTCACTTTGCCTCTCCGCCTCAATCGCTGTCTCGATATCCGGGGGCGAAATATTATAAAAAAGTTTTTCGAGAGGCAGGTCTTTATATTTTAGGTAAACGTCGTAATAACTCATCTTAAGAATCCGGTAAGGGGCGAAGACGGAGTTGCGCAAATTCTAGCGGAAGAAAGGCCTGCGAGGTATGCGCGCCTCCCTGCGATAACCGCCTCCTTAAACGCCTTTGCCATATTGGCTGGATCATCGGCTATGGCAATGGCAGTATTAACAAGCACTGCAGCGCATCCAATTTCCATGCATTCGCACGCATCAGAAGGCCTGCCTAAGCCCGCATCCACTATAATAGGAACCTTTATCTCCTGGACCATTATATCAACAAGCTCTCTGGTCTTGATACCCCTGTTGCTTCCTATGGGAGACCCTAGCGGCATAATAGCGGCAGCGCCTGCATCAACAAGCCTTTTCGCCATCGATAAGTCTGGGCTCATATACGCAAGCGCCACAAAGCCTTCTTTTACAAGGACCTCAGTAGCCTTGAGCGTCTCAATATTATCCGGAAGCAGATATTTGTTATCCTGTATAACTTCTATCTTTATCCAGTTGCCGGCCCCGCTTGCCTTTGCGAGCCTTGCGATACGCACAGCCTCATCAGCATTCCTCGCGCCGGAAGTATTGGGCATAATTATGCATTTTTTAGGGACATAATCCAGGATATTTTCTGTTTTTGAACCAAAATCTACCCGTCTCAGCGCAACAGTAACGACATCTGGTTCCGCGCATTCCAGAACATTCCTCATGAGCTCATAGCTTGAAAACTTACCGGTGCCGATAAATAGCCGGTTATTTATTTCTCTCCCGCCTATGGTCAACATATCATTCATTTTATCCTCCGCTCTTTCCTTTTCTCTTATGAGCCTATCCTTAAAACTCCTGGCCCTGCCTATTATATCTTCTGCCTGTATTATGCCCCTGATCACAGCTATATTTTTTGCGCCTTCTTTTAAAATTTCATTCAGATTTGACAAATTGATACCGCCTATAAAAAACACCGGCTTTTTAGCGATCCTCAAAACTTCTTTTATATCTTTGGCGCCAAGAAAATAATCTTTTGTCTTTGTAGGAAAAATTGGGCCATAGGCTATGTAATCAACATCTTCTTCATTTGCCCTATTTAGTTGGGCTAATGAATGCGTTGATACGCCGATTATTTTGCCCTTTCCTATAATATCCCTTGCCATGGATATGCTATATTTTAGTATATCTTCCTGTCCCAGATGTACGCCGCTAGCGCCGCTTTCCCTGGCTATAAGCGGGTCATCATTCACTATGAATATGACGCGCTTTTCTTCGCAGAGGTTTGAAAGCTCGCAGGCAAGTTTCACCAGTTCGTCCATGGCCTTACTCTTCTCCCGCATCTGTATAATATCAACTCCGCCTGAAATAGCAAGTTTTGCTATTTCCACGGCGCTCCTGCCCAAACCATACTCTTCGCTTATTACAAGGTATAAATTGTAATCGCAGATCTTCGACACTTTGTTTCTCCAAAAACAAAAAACCCTTATACCGAAGCATAAGGGCCTATCATATCGTCCCTACGCTGGCATTATCCAGGTCAGGTTCACCGGGTCATCTGCTTGAATCCGGCAGAACTCTCAGGCCGCAACACGACCTCCCCATTTTTACTAATAGATAAATTAGAACATAAATCCTGCCTTAAGTCAAGTCTTATGGAGCCCACCCGCGAAGAATCTCCTAAAATAACCCTTATTAAATTTTAAATATTAAAAGATTCATTCCGAAGCCTTCAAAAACACATCCCTTTCTAACCACTCCAGGCTAAAAGGCTTGGTGATATAATCAACGGCTCCGTATTTCATAGCTAATTCAACCACTACCTTTTCGTCAACGGCTGACATCATGATAACTTTGGGATTCTTATCAATCTCTTTTATCCTCTGCAGGATTTCTATTCCCGAAAGGCCGGGCATTTTTATATCCAGAAGTATTATATCCGGCCGTTTCTCTTTTGTAATAAATATTGCCTGGCCTCCGTCGTTGGCTACAAAAACCTTATAGCCTCTTTGAGAAAAAAAAGACCTTAAAAAATCGCACGTAGCAAGATCGTCGTCTATTACTAATAATTTGATCATAATCTATCGCCTCAATATTCCTTTTTATCCACTAATATGCCATTTCTGTAGAGCTCGACTTCATAACTTCGTAAAGAGCCGTATCTTTTCTTCATGACATCAGAAATAGCTATCTGTGTTTTATGCCAGCCGCTTTCTATATTATTCAGAACGCTGCTTGTAAATGTAAATTCGCTGTCATTGAACTTGCAATTCACTTTAAAAATAAGGCCGTCTGTCCATTTATCATGGGTTTCATAATTTATCAAAATGACATAACCGCTCATCACATTTACTTTTGTAGCGCTTTTTATGGCCGCGCTATCTGCGGCGCAATCCTGTAGACATAGAAAAAATGCGCTAATAACAATAACTACAATAGCAGCTTTTTTGTATAAGCT
>JAGVFL010000117.1 GCA_020057645.1 Candidatus Omnitrophota bacterium | reverse complement strand
TTTTATCCTTATCAAGTATCGTCAATAAGGCAAAAACCTTGTTCATGCTTTGTTTGTTTTTTTCTTCAGCCATAAGTGATAAAAAGTATACCTTGTGATATTGGTTTTGTCAAGTAAGGTTGGGGTTTTATGCCTGCAGTAGAGGGTTAGAAAACCTGGCGCCTACCTCAAATCTTTCAGAATAAGGCTGGTTCGAGACCCAGACAACTTCTGCCAATGTTTGAATTGGCTCTGATTGCCACGGAGAGTGTAATTCAAATACAAGATGAGAGTTTTTTGGAATGAATTCGTTAGAAATAAAACCTAAGCCGCTATTGCTTATATCTTTACCAACGGTGTCGTTATATCCGTTAGTCCCTTTCTGGCGATAGCGGACAGGCGAAGAAAACAATACTCTTGGGGCAATTCTTCTATCCTCTTCCATATCAAGCAGTTTATCACATAACTCTTTATTTGTCAAATACTTACTGGGTATCCACCACCTTTTCTACTATAGAGCTTATTCTTATGGCGTCTTTTCTTTTTAAATTTGTAAATTCCAGGCCCGTATCAAAGGATTCAGACTTTTTTTCTCCTTTGCTGGCTATAACCCACGCTACTGTTCCGTCGCTTTCTATGACGGGCTGCCCATCCAGCAAGTCAAGGCGGATCTCCACGGGAGCAAAGATACCAAGATCTCTCGGCAGTATTACGCATATCCCGCCCAGGCCTATATTTTCTGTCTGCGTAGATAATGTATCCTGCTGTTCTTTTCTTTTTACTGTCAGCACGCACGGATAATTAGCCCTTGGAAACTTCCTTCTGTTTATTCCACCCCACATGGCATCCTCCTATGTATTAGTTTTAAGTAAATTATATAGCTAAAGCCGTTATAATTCAAGAAAAATATTATTAAAAAAATTACTTTCATTGCTATCTTAACAATGGTATAATTCATAATGACATGTATCTAAAATTTTACAACTTAACTGAAAAGCCTTTTAGCGTAACCGCTGACCCAAACTTCCTCTATCTCAGCAAGAAACACAGGGAAGCCATCAGCCACATGCAGTACGGAATTCAGGAGCGCATGGGTTTTTTGGAGATTACTGGTGAAATAGGAGCGGGTAAGACAACTGTGTGCAAGGCCCTCATGAACCAGATGGACCAGCATACAAAAACAGCTTTTATCCTGAACGGAAACCTCTCGGAGATTCAGCTTCTGCAGGCCATTATAGAAGATTTAGGCATACAGGTAAAAACCAAAAATAAGATCACCATGCTGAATGAGCTGAATAAATTTTTACTTGAGCAGCTAAGGCACAGGAATAACGTAGTGCTTATTATAGACGAGGCCCAGAATTTAAAACCAGCTCTGCTGGAACAGGTAAGGCTTTTATCAAACCTTGAGACAGAAAAAGAAAAATTGCTGCAGATTATTCTGGTAGGGCAGCCTGAATTAAAAGAAAAACTCGCGTCCGCGGAATTGAAACAATTGCGCCAGAGGATAGCCATCAGATACCACATATATCCTCTATCCAGGCATGAAGCCGAAGGCTATATATCTCACAGGCTTAACGTGGCGGGCTGTAACAACGGCGGTATTTTTCATAAGGATGCGCTTGAAGAGATATTCAAATTTTCGGGCGGCATACCCAGACTGATAAACATATTGTGCGACAAATCGCTTCTGGCCGGCTATGCCGCGGACAAAAAAACAATAGATTCCGATATAGTTAAAAAATGCGCCAAAGAAATCGAGGGGGTGTTTGATGAGCATTGTTAATGATGCTTTAAAAAAGGCCGGAAAAGAATTTGAATTCAAATCTCAGGATACGGTAAGTTCAGGCCATGAAACCGCTTCGAGTTCCGATAAAAAATTGCCCATGATAATTCCTATGGCTTTTATTATCATGGCGGTTCTCTTCGGAGCTTTGATATTGTATAAAGACATGCCCAGATCCAATGCTTTTGTAGGGGCGGGTTTGAAACCCGCCCCTACATCTATGATTCAGTCTACCCTGAATAATATAGAGCAGAAAAATACTGTAAGATCCATGAAGCCGCAGAATATCGCGAAATTAAACGGCATTGTTTACGGCGACGAAAATAAATGGGCTATTGTCAACGATAAGATCGTCAAGGAAGGCGACAGTCTTCTCGGCGGAGAGATCATAAGCATTACAAGAGATTTTGTAAAGATTGAAAAGAAAGACGGCAGCGAAATAGTCCTGAGTTTAAAATAAATTTTCTTCTGATTCCAGCGCAGAAAGGGCTTCTTTGGCAGACGCCTGTTCCGCGTTTTTTTTGTTAGGGCCGGACCCTATTCCATATCTCTTGCCTGATACCACCGCCTCTACAATAAAATGCTTTTTATGGTCAGGGCCTATTTCCGAGAGTATCCTATAGGATGGCGTGGTCTTGAATTTTCTGAGCACAATCTGCTGAAATATTGATTTATAATCCTTTGATCCCTTGCCTTCTTTTACGAGCTGTATTTCAGGCCCGAGGACCTTGCTTATAAAATTATGCGAGGCCTTTAATCCTCCGTCTAAGAATATGGCGCCTATAATAGCTTCCATTGCGCACATGAGATTTGACACGTGCTTTCTCCCTCCTGATGCCTCTTCCCCTTTGCCAAGCAGCAGGTATTCGCCTATCTCCAGTTCCCTCGCTATCCTGCCGAGAGTTTCCCCGCTCACCAGCTGAGATTTATAACGCGTCAGAACGCCTTCATCTTTTCCCGGACATTCATTATAAAGCGTATGACTTACAACTACGCCAAGCACGGAGTCGCCAAGAAACTCCAGTCTTTCATTGTCGCTGGAGCTTTCAAAATTTTTCTCGTTTGCGTAGGATTTATGCGTAAATGCCTGGTTCAATAAGGGCTTGTTCTTGAATCCATACCCTATAGATTTTTCAAAAATCTTAAGTTTTTTGAGGCGGTCTTTGTCTTTTTTTAGATTCATAAAGGCTCTGAACGGATTCCCTTATCATGGTCTCGGGTATACCCTCTTTTACAACAACCTTTCCTATCCCGACAGGCAAAACAAAACGGTTCCTGCCGTGAATAAATTTTTTATCGCGGCTCTGGGCTGATAAGATATTTTTCAGATTTACGTTTTTTAGCTTAACTGGCAGCCCTATATTTTTAATTAAGTTTTTTATTCTGCAGCTATCAGCCTCTGTTAAAAAGCCCATCTTCTCAGCTATGTAAACGCTGGACAATATGCCGAGTCCGATTGCCTGGCCGTGATTATAAGACTTGCGGTATTTAGCTGCGGCCTCTATGGCATGGCCTATGGTATGCCCTAGATTCAGAATTACCCGCACATTTTTATTGTCCATTTCGTCTTTTTCAACAATCCCGGCTTTTATAAGGCTGCATTCATACGCGATGCGCAAGAGAGAGCTTTTATCGCATTTCAGAATCTCCGCATAATTTTTCTCTACGAACCTGAAAAGCTCAGGCGACTTTATTATCCCATATTTAATAACTTCTGCAAGGCCTGATACCAGCTCTTTTTTAGGCAGGTTTTTCAGAAAAGATACATCTGTGAAAACGAGCCTTGGCTGATAGAACGCGCCTACCAGGTTTTTCCCTGCGCTCAGGTCTATGGCTGTTTTTCCTCCTATCGCGGAATCTACCTGGCTAAGAAGCGTTGTCGGAATTTGCGCGTAAGGAACACCTCTTTTATAGATGCTGGCGGTAAATCCTGCCAAATCTCCGACTACCCCTCCGCCAAGCGCTATTATAAACACCCTGCGGCGAGTGTCGAATTTAGAAATATTGTTCAATAGCCTTATACATTCTTTCTCTGATTTGGCTTTTTCGCCATCCGGGATAATTTCGAATTTAACGCTAAAACCGCCGGACACAAGCGCCTTTTCTACCTTGCTCCCGAAAAGCTTTTTTATAAGTGCATTGGTGACTATTACAGCGTCTTTACCTATGTCCAGGCGCTTAAGGCATAGCCCTAGCTTATTAAGCTCGTTTGAGCAGATTAATATATCGTAGCTATTCTTCCCAAGGTTTATTCTGATTTTTTTCATATTACATGCCGAAATGTCCGACCAGCAAATTCGCCAGAAAAATAACTATAG
>JAGVFL010000066.1 GCA_020057645.1 Candidatus Omnitrophota bacterium | reverse complement strand
TGGGGATTACCGCGACATGCCTTAAAGAGCGCGTTGAGGATGCGCTCAAGCTTATTTCTGACATCTGCCTGAACCCTTCCTTTCCTGATGATGAATTAAAAAGAGAGCAAAATGAAATCTCGCAAGCCATAAATATGCAGGATAATAATATCATTAATCACGGCCACAGATTATTAAAAGAGCTGCTCTTTAAAACTCATCCATACAGATTTCAGGCGATAGGCACTCACGATAGCGTGAATAAAATAACAAAAGATACTGTAAAGAATTTTTATAAAAACATCGCAGCGGCGGATAATGCTGCAATAGGGATATCCGGGGATTTTAAGAGCGAAAATATGAGTGCCCTGATTGAAAAATATTTCTCAAAGATAAGTGTAGGGGAGGGTTTAAAACCCTCCCCTGCAAAAGAACCCAGCCTTGACAAAAATATAGAAAAAGAGGTCCCTGTAAACAAAGATCAATCGCTTATAATGGTAGGATTCCGAGGAGTGGATATTTACGATAAAGACAGGTATGCCGTCGGAATACTGGCAAATATCTTATCGAGCCCTTCCGGCGTATTGTTTAACAGCATACGGGAAGAAAAAGGCCTTACTTATGCAGTAGGCGCTTTTAATGTATTAGGCATTGACCCGGGATATATTGCCATATACGGCCTGACTTCAAAGGAAAACATAGAAAGAGTAAAGCGGGGGCTTTTCAAAGAGCTGGACATGCTCGCAAGAAATGGCGTAAAGAAAGATAAAATAGAGAAATCGAAGAATTATTTAAAGGCAATGCGCAAGATAGAGATGCAGACAAACTCCGGTTTCATTTTCAGCGCGGCAATGGACGAGCTTTACGGGCTCGGGTACGACGATTATAAGAATTTTGATAAAAACATAGATTCTGTTACAATAGAAGACGTCAAGCGGGCAGCTAAAAGAGTTTTCACGCTGGATAGATGCGCGGTTGTAATACTACAGGGAAAATAAATGTAGGGGGCGGTTTCAAACCGCCCCCTGCCTAATGACATATGATACGAAGACCTGCGTTTGCCGGACAATTTTATCCTCAAACCGAAGCGAGCCTTAGAAAAATGCTGTCGGGGTTAATAGAGCCTGTTTCAGAAAAGCAGGATGCGGTAGGCGTAATAATGCCGCACGCGGGCTACGTGTATTCCGGTTACGTAGCAGGCGCTACAATATCAAAGGTGGGGCTCAAGAAAACTGTGATTATTTTAGGCACAAATCATACCGGCCGCGGAGAAAGATTCAGCATCATGACCAGCGGGAGCTGGGCGACTCCCTTGGGAGAGGTAAAAATAGACAGCGAGATTGCGGAATCTGTTTTAAAAGAAAGTTCTCTTTTAAAAGATGACGCCCTGGCGCATATGTACGAACATTCCATAGAAGTGGAGCTGCCTTTCCTGCAGTATCTGGAAAAGGACATAAGGATAGTGCCTATAGTCATATCCGAGGGAAAATTGTCAGAATATCAAAAATTGGGAGAAGAGATAGCGGATGGTTTTAAAAAAATAGGCAGGTCCGGCCTTTTCATGGCGAGCACCGACATGACTCATTATGAGTCAAAAGAGTCTGCGCAGGAAAAGGACAGGCTGGCTATAGATGCCATCTCGGACATGAATGAAGAGAAATTATTCAACGTAGTTAAAGAGAAAGACCTGTCTATGTGCGGGCTTCCCGCTACCTGCGTGCTTATAAGCGCGTGTAAAAAATTGGGCGCAAAAAAAGCAGGTCTCGTAAAATACCAGACAAGCGGAGACACGTCAGGCGACTATAGTTCTGTGGTCGGTTACGCTGGGATGATCATATGGTAAAAAGTAAATTATCTATTATTTTAAGATTTGTTATAAGTTTTGGGCTTCTCTTGCTTCTGATCTGGCTGATGAGAAAAGATGCGGGCGATGTCCTTGGCATACTCAAGGGCTCTAATAAGGTCTTTATCTTAACGGCGGTTTTTATCAATATCCTTCTTTCCGCAGTAGTCGCTTACAGGTTAAAACTATTGATGTCCGGGCAAAAGGTTTTTATATCTATAAAAGACGCTGTTTATCTGACTTTCATAGGATATTTTTTCAATAATTTTTTACCTACTGCGATAGGAGGGGACATAGCAAAGGCGCATTACGCATCCAAGAAAACCAATAATAAGGTCGCTTCTTACGCCGCCGTATTAGCTGACAGGCTCCTGGGCCTGATAGCCACTTTATTGGTAGCCCTCGTAGGGCTTGTTTTCATGGGAAAAAGCATGGACAATAAGTTTATCGTGTGGGCAGTGCCTTTTGTGTTTCTTTTGGCAGTACTTATGCTAATGTTTCTGCTCAAGAAAAATAATATGCCGGAAAAAGCCCCTTCAAGAAGCAAGGGGATATTTCATGCGATAAAAGAAAAATCATTAAAATTATACACCGCTATAAATCTTTACAGAAACAGCCCGGCGCTTCTGGTAAAGGGCATAGCGTTATCTCTGGCGCTTCAATCCTTGTCCATAGTCAGCGTATACCTGCTGGTTCTATGTACGGGCAGCGACATACCTCTGTTCAGATTATTTCTGGTTATCCCGCTGGTGTGGGCCGTGAGCATGCTTCCTTCGCTAAACGGGCTCGGAGTAAGAGAAGGGGCGTTTGTGTATTTTCTAAAAGGATATATAGGGGCTGAAAAAGCATTAGCGGTATCCATTCTCTGGCTTGGCTTGATCATGCTGTACAGCGCGATAGGAGGAATGCTGCAACTATTGTATTCCGTGAAAATCAAAGCAGAAAAAAAGGAGATTCTATGATAGATAAAGAATTGTTGGCAATATTGGCGTGCCCTGCGTGCAAGGCAGACATTGAATTGAAAAATGATAAAATATGCTGCACGAAATGCGGCAAGAAATACCCTATCAGGGACGGGATACCGGTGATGCTGATAGAGGAAGCGGAATAAGCAAAATTTGGGAGGACATGATGATAAAAATTCTGGTAATCCACGGACCTAAATAGCCTCTGTTGCAAAAGGCCAGATATCCGGATTCGGCGT
>JAGVFL010000172.1 GCA_020057645.1 Candidatus Omnitrophota bacterium | reverse complement strand
ATTGGTGAGGTTGCCGTTATGCGCAACCGCTATATGGCCGGAAAGCGTTTCAACTAAAAACGGCTGGGCATTTTTTATATTTGAAGAGCCTGTGGTAGAGTATCTGGTATGGCCTACTGCAATATTGCCATTTAGTTTTAAGATCTCTTCTTCGTTGAAAACCTCTGATACCAGGCCCATGCCTTTATGTTCTCTTATAAGCCTGCCGTCAGAAGTAACAATGCCCGCTGATTCCTGGCCTCTGTGTTGAAGAGCGTAAAGCCCCATATAAGCAAGCCTCGCGGCATCTTTATGGCCGAAAACCCCAAATACCCCGCACTTATCTTTCAAATAATCATTAGACATTTTTATTCCCACTCTATCGTAGCCGGAGGCTTGGAGCTTATATCGTACGCCACCCGGTTTACGCCTTTAACCTCATTTATGATCCTATTTGAAATTCTTCCTAAAATTTCATACGGCACCTTAGCCCAGTCAGCTGTCATGGCGTCCCGGCTTGTCACTACCCTTAAAGCAACCACGCTTTCATACGTCCTTTCGTCGCCCATTACGCCGACGCTTTTTACGGGTAAAAGCACCGCGAATGACTGCCATATATTTTTATATCCGGCGTATTTTTCCATTTCTTCCTGCACTATTAAATCCGCGTTCCGTAAAATCTCCAGGCGCTCCTTTGTCACGTCTCCTATTATTCTCACGGCAAGGCCGGGGCCGGGGAAGGGCTGCCTGTGGACCATGCTGTCAGGAAGTTTTAATTCTTTTCCGAGAAGCCTCACCTCGTCTTTAAAAAGGTCTCTCAGGGGTTCTATAAGTTTAAGGTTCATCTTTTTAGGGAGGCCTCCCACATTGTGATGCGTCTTTATGGTAGCGGACGGCCCTCCTTTTGCAGAGACGCTTTCAATCACGTCAGGATATAGCGTGCCCTGGCCGAGAAATTTTACATTGCCTAATTTTTTTGACTCCTCTTCAAACACCCTGATAAATTCACTGCCGATAATCCTGCGCTTTCTTTCAGGATCGCTGACTCCTTTTAACCTTTCCAAGAATCTTTTTTCGGACTTAGCTACGTGGAGATTTATGCGGAAATGTTTTTTGAACACGCCTTCTACATATTCTCTCTCATATTTTCTCAACAGCCCGTTGTCCACAAATATACAATGAAGCCTGCTGCCTATTGCCCTGTCTAAAAGGACTGCCGCCACAGAAGAATCTACCCCTCCGCTTAATCCAAGCACTACTTTTTCTCGCCCGACCTTCGCCCTTATCTCTTCAATAGAATTCTTTATAAACGAGGACATTGTCCACGCGGGTTTCAAGCCTGCTATATCGTAAAGAAAATTCTTAAAAATCTGCATGCCTTTCGGGGTATGGATGACCTCGGGATGGAACTGGACGCCGTATATCTTTCTCTGGGGATCTGCCATGCCGGCGATATGGCTATTTTTAGTGCGCGCCAATATTATAAAACCTTTTGGCTTTTCCTGAACCTTGTCGCCATGGCTCATCCAGACTTTTTCTTTTTTCTGAAAACCCGCAAAAAATCTTTCTCTCTTATTCAAAATCAGCTCGGCGTATCCGTATTCCCGCTTTTTGCTTTTACCGACCTTTCCTCCCAACACATAAGCCGTAAACTGCATTCCATAACATATGCCTAAAACCGGAACTCCGAGCTTGAAAATCTCAGGGTCGGCCTTGGGAGAACCTTTTTCCGAAACGCTCGCAGGCCCTCCTGTCAATATGATCGCTCTTGGGTTATATGACTTTATTTTCCCAATAGGCGTGCTATAGGGTATAAGAACAGAATATACCTTGCATTCCCTGACGCGACGCGCTATCAGTTGATTATACTGCGATCCGAAATCTAAAATTACAACCGTGTCTTTTTTCATATGTACCGGCACACTAAAGTGTGCCCTACAATTTTGTCGCAAAGGTCTTCATAACCAGGCAGGTTAAAACCTGCCTATTCTCGGCCTTTGCCTTTACATGCTTTAACGCATACACCGCAAATAAATTGATCGACCAAGCGTTTATCCCTGAATTCTTTTAATTTCTCAAAGCACTTTATGTGGTCGAAATTCTCTTTTTTTTCTTTTATCGCGCCTGCCGGACAAACGCTTACGCAGGCCCTGCATTCGCCGCAATCCTCTTTCAGTTTTTTGTCAGGCTCTAAAGGCATATTTGTAAGTATGGTCGCCAGCCTGAACCTGGATCCTATTTCAGGATTTACTAAAAGATTGTTTCTGCCTATAAAACCAATGCCTGCCAATTCTCCGATTTCTTTATGGGAAAGATGAGCGGTCTGCTTTTCCCAATCAACTATCTGGGACGCAGGCACGGGTAATGCCCTGTAACCTTTGCTTTGTATAAAATTTGAGGCCTTAAAAGCAATCTGATCTAATATTGCGTTTGCCTGCCTGTAATGATGGTAATAAATCTTGGTGGGGAAATCCGTTATGTCTTCTAAGACACCATCGGAAAGCCTCAAACCCAAGGATACAGTATAATCCAAATCCTTTAAAGTTTCACTAGAAAAAAGAAAATCTTTTTTTATGGGATTCACGCATGCTACGCCGAAAAGCGCTATGCCTAAATCTGCGGTAAATTTCTTTAATTCATCTTTGTATTCTTTAATATTTTCCATTTTTTAAGGTAAATCATTAATATTGATATCGCGACCGGCGTCACGCCTGATATCCTGGATGCCTGGCCTAGATTAAGAGGCCTTATCCTGCAAAGCTTTTCGATTATTTCTTTTGAAAGACCGGGGACGTCCTTAAACTCAAAGACATCCGGTATTTTTATATGCTCTATTTTCCTGAAATTCTCTATTTCTTTTAACTGCCTGCCTATAAAACCCTCATACTTTACCTCTATTTCCACTTCCTGTATCTCGCTATCGGAAAGAGGTATTTTACCATCTTTATTTATTTTTTCCAGCATATTAAAATCTACGCCTGGCCTCTTCAATAAATCAAACATGCTGACCACGTTGCTTATGGGCGACATGTTCAACCTTTTCAGCCTATTGTTAACTTTAACGTTCGGGTAAAGCTTGGCATTTTTAATCTTTTCCAGGGTTTTATGTATGTTAGCTTTTTTGGTAAGCATT
>JAGVFL010000018.1 GCA_020057645.1 Candidatus Omnitrophota bacterium | reverse complement strand
AGAGCTTAGAATGGCCAAGGAGACAGCCGGAGTCAAGATCAGGGTAAAACAGGGCATAGATTATGAATGGTTCAAAAATAAAACAGGCTTTGATTTCGAGGATATTCTGGAAAAAGGCATTCTTGATGAGCTTTTTAAGGACAATCTTCTGGAGCATAGAATAGATAAAGCGACTCGGGAAAGGATAGGTATAGCGCTTACTGAAAAAGGCTTCCTGTTTTCTGATACTGTTTCATCGGCATTTTTATAAGACTATGGGAGCCCGACTCCCTGTGGGAGTCGGGCTCCCATAGTGCTCACTAAAGGAGATCGATATGAAATCATATACAGAATATTTATGGATGAATACGGAAAATAGATATGAAATAGTCAATATCACTTCTCAGGTAGATGCCGCGATTAAAAAGAGCGGGGTAAAAGAAGGTTTATGCCTTGTAAACGCGATGCACATAACAGCGAGCGTATTTATAAATGACAATGAAACAGGCCTGCATGAAGATTTTCTGGAATGGGTTGAAAAGCTGGCTCCGTACGGAGTTAAGAAATATAAGCATAATCTTACAGGAGAGGATAACGGAGATGCGCATCTTAAAAGGACTATCATGGGAAGGGAAGTAGTTATGGCCATTACGTCCGGAAAACTTGATTTCGGGCCGTGGGAACAGATCTTTTACGGCGAGTTCGACGGTCAGAGGAAAAAGAGGATATTGATAAAAATTATAGGTGAATAATTATTGACATCTAAAACTAAAAATAGTAATATGTTTCTAAAATAATCAAGGAGGTGGCAAGTGATGAAAAAAATATTCTTTTTGGCATTATTATTTATGTCAATATTCGGAACCGCATATCTAGCCTTAGCAGAAGACAAAGAAACTCCTGAATGGCTGAAGAGGACTGATTTTGGCTTATCTGTTGAAACAGACCAGAAGCCGCGTGTTTACGTGGAGACTGTCCAGCCTATTTACCAATCAGAAGACAAGGTGGATACATTTTTTACGCATGATAGAATTACAATGCTTGACGAGAGAAACACATATTCTACCGGTTTAGGATATAGAAAGCTTATGAATGACGGGGGATTATTAGGAGGCATTAACACATTTTTTGATTATCAGACTCTTCATAAACACTATAGGACAGGCGTAGGCCTTGAGGCGATTGCCAAAAAATGGGAATTCAGGACGAATTCTTATATCGGCGCCTCTCCCAAGAGGACTGTTGAAGAGACATCCAGCTATACTACCTATGAAAAGGCAGTAGATGGTTTTGACGCAGAACTTGGCGCGCCGGTGCCGCATCTTCCATGGCTGAAATTATTCGCGCAGTATTATTATTATGACTATAAAAAATTCAAGAATATGGCAGGCAATAAATTAAGGGCTGAAGCAAAGCCTTTTAAATTTTTAGTGTGTAACTTGGAGACATACGACGACACCAAGGGTGACAGGGAATACAGGATGGACGCTCGTTTTAGCCTGGCATTCGATAATTTTACTTTAAAAAGCCTGAAAGAGGCGTTTAAGCCGGATCAGGAGGCGTATCCTGAGGTAGATTTAAAGGAAAGAACTCTGGACAGGGTGGAAAGGAATTTCAATATACAGGTTGAAAAATGGAAAGACGTGGGAGGCATGACAATAGAAGTAGGTAGAAAATAAAGGAGAGTATGTTATGAAAATTATATTGAAAAGTTCGATTTTGTTATTATTATCTGTGTTTCTTATGTCTGAAATAGCGCTTGCCGTGACAGCTACCGTGAATCCTAGCCCATATACAATAATAATGAAAAAAGTAAGATTGCGTAATTCAGTTACTCTTGAATGGGTTACCGCGGGAGAAGGAGATCTTTCGGTTAATATCGCTTCTGTCAATGCAGGAGAACTTGCAGCAGGCTATGTATCCGGGTCAGCTATACCGGAAGGTGCTTATGATCAGATAGAAGTTACCCTGGATAGGGATATGACAGTAAAGGCGTCTTATACGGATAGCGGCAATATTTTTGCAGGAGGCGCAGGAACGATTTACTACACTACTTCAACTGCTGGAGTAGGAGGAAGTATTCAAGCGTCTAACAGCGCTGCCAGTTATGCTGAAGGCACTTGCAAAGTTCCCTCTACTATTTCAGGAGTGGATACAACAGCAGATACCTACACTAAGACATATAATCTTCCTTCTACTATTACAGTGGCGAAGGGTTCTACTCAGAAGGTAAGAGTAAAATTTGATGTATCAGCAGCTACTACTTTTGAACAAACAGGCGCAGGCACTGCTGTTGCATATCCTACAGAGCCGAGTGTGGAAATGCAGATAATAAATTAAAAATCTGGCTATTGTAACTTAGTCTAATAATATAACAATCCCCGGCAGGTGTTTCACCGGGGATTTATTTTCAAAAAATGGTAATAAAATAAGGTTACACTCTGACAATGTCAAAGTGTAACCTTATTTGGAAGATTACACAATGAATACGAGATTCTTACCTATATGTAGGGAAGATTTGAAGGAAAGAGGATGGGATGAGCTGGATATAATAATCATCTCTGGCGATGCGTATGTGGATCATCCTTCTTTCGGAGCGGCTGTGATTTCCAGGGTACTTGAGGCCGCGGGATTTAAAGTTGGGATTATT
>JAGVFL010000173.1 GCA_020057645.1 Candidatus Omnitrophota bacterium | reverse complement strand
TGTCTCTAAGATAATCAAAACCGTATTCATTATTTGTTCCGTAAGTAATGTCGCTTCCATAAGCCATCTGTCTTAACTTGGGATCCATGTCGTGCTGTATAACCCCGACCGTAAGGCCCAGAAATTCATATATCGGCCCCATCCATTCCCTGTCCCTCCGCGCGAGGTAATCATTTACCGTTATAATGTGCACGCCTTTACCGCTCAAGGCATTCAGATAAGCAGGCAGCGTCGCAACAAGCGTTTTTCCTTCACCTGTCGCCATTTCGCTGATCTTGCCTTGATGAAGCACGCTCCCGCCTATAAGCTGGACGTCAAAATGCCTCATGTTTACAGTGCGCTTTGCTACCTCGCGGACTACGCTAAAAGCCTCAGGCAATATATCATCCATGGTCTCGCCTTCGCTAAGCCTTTTGCGAAACTGAACTGTTTTTTCGCGAAGCTGGGCGTCAGAAAGGTTCTGAACCTCAGGCTCAAGAGAATTTATCTTCTCCACTAAGGGCCTCAGTTTCTTGATTTCCCTTTCATTCTGCGTCCCGATAATCTTACTCAATACCCAACCAAACATCGGCTCTCCGTTCCTAAGTTTACACTTTGACAATGTCAAAGTGTAAACTTACGGGTTTTTAATATTCCACTTTAAGAACGATTCCATGAATTCATCCAGCTCGCCGTCCATGACTGCGTTCACGTTGGATGTTTCATGATCAGTCCTGTGATCCTTTACCATTGAATATGGGTGCATGACATACGAACGGATCTGGCTACCCCATTCTATCTTTTGCTTCTTGGCGTACTCTTTTTCCAATTCTTTTTTCTTCTCTTCCATCTCCCGTTCGTAAAGCTTTGCCTTTAATATCTTCATTGCTGTGGTTTTATTTTTAAACTGAGACCTTTCCTTCTGGCACTGCGCGATAATTCCGGTAGGGACATGCGTTATCCTGACGGCTGTCTCCACCTTATTTACATTCTGGCCGCCTGCGCCTCCGGCCCTGAACGTATCAACCTTTAAATCTGATTCATTTATATCTATTTTTATATCATCCGCGATTTCCGGTATGACGTCCACGGACGCAAAAGACGTGTGCCGCCTTTTATTCGAGTCAAAAGGAGAGATTCTTACCAGGCGGTGCACGCCTTTTTCCGACTTGAGATAGCCGCTTGCGTAAGGGCCTGTTATGATAAGGTCCGCGCTTTTAAGGCCGGCCTCTTCTCCCTGAAGCATGTCAACCATTTCAACCTTATATCCTTTTTTTTCAGCCCACATTGAATACATCCTTAAAAGCATGCTTGCCCAGTCGCACGACTCTGTGCCTCCCGCTCCTGAATGTATGCTGAGGATGGCGTTATTTATATCTGTCTCTTCGCTTAAAAGACTTTTAAATTCCAATTTATCCAACTTCTCGGAGATATTATCCAAATCCGTCTTTATTACGCTTATAGACTTTGTATCTGTTTCCTCTACTATCTCTGCCAATCCTTTTGCATCATTCAATTCTTTGCCGCATTCATAATAATTGCCTGTATTGGCCTTTATCAATTTTATCTTTTGGATAACAGAAGACGATTCTTCTCTATTGTTCCAAAATCCCGGCGTAGCGGACTTGGCCTCAAGCTCTTTGCTGATAGCCTCATTTTTATCTATATCCAGATAAACCTTGAGGCCTTTTAATTTCAGCTCCAGTTCTTTAATTTTTTCCTGTATCTCAGGCAACATTTTTAGTTCTTTCTAATTCCAATAATTTCTTTTTTAAATCCGGCCCGAACGCATATTCTCCTGGAGAACCGCTTGAATTCACTACCCTGTGACACGGAACTACTATGGGGAAAGGATTTTTATTAAGCGCGTTTCCGACTGCCCTTGAAGCGCCTTTGACGCCGGCCTTTTCAGCAACCCATTTGTAAGTCCTGGTCTCGCCGAAAGGTATATTCTTCACCACAGTATATACCTTTTTCTCAAAATGTGTCAATTTTTTTACCATTTGCCGAGCATGTTCCCTCTAATGTTACATTCTGACATTGTCAGAATGTAAACTTACGGCGAAGGACATGGTGATATTTTAACGCAAATCTGTGGGCTTCGTCCCTTACGCTTTGTATGAAATGCAATATCTCAGAATCCCTGTTTATATCCAACGGCTCCTGGGAACCAAGCGTATAAATCTTTTCTTCCTGCTTGGCAATGCCTATAACAGGGATATGGCCGGCATTTAATCTTAAAAGCTCTTCATATGCCGCTCCCAAATGGCCTTTTCCGCCGTCTATTATAATGAGATCCGGAAAACCTTTATTCTCTTCCTTTAACCTTTTATATCTTCTATGCACAATCTCCTTCATCATGGCGTAATCATCAATGCCTTTCACGCTCTTTATCCTGAACTTCCTGTAGTTTGATTTATCAGACAGGCCGTTATTAAAATAAACCATCGAACCCGCGGCTTCTTTGCCCGATATATTCGACACGTCAAATGCCTCTATCTTTAAAGGCAGGCCCGGGAGCCTCAAGATTTTCTTTAATTTTAAAGCGACGTTTCCCCATGAGCTGTAATCAGCCGTTTTTCTATCCGACACCTCCAAAAGGGCTGACAGGCGGTTGCGTATAACCGTCGCCTGTTCAAATTTTTTTTCATCTGCAAATTTTTTCATTTTATCGGTTAATTCCATGATCAATTTTGTTTTTTTGCCTTCCAAAAATAAAACAAGCTGTTCAACTATTTCGTTATACGATTTTTCATCTATTTTTTTCACGCACGGCCCGAGGCATTGCCCTATATGGTAAGCCAGGCACGTTTCGCCCGGGATCTTCTTGCAGGTCCTCAAAGGAAATATATTTTTTAATATGCCTGCGGCATTTCTTAAAAGCTTAACCTTTGTATAAGGCCCGAAATACCCGGAACCGTCATCTATTTTTTTTCTTGTTATGATAAGTCTTGGAAATTTCTCGTTCAACGTAAGCTTAAGGAAAGGAAAACTTTTATCGTCTTTTAATTCAACATTATACTTCGGCTTCTTCTCTTTTACCAGGCTGGCTTCGTATATAAGCGCCTCTTCTTCCGAACTTGTAATCACGTAATCCAGGCCCTTTACCTTTTCCAATAACGCCATGCGCTTCGCGGTTTTTGGCCTTGATACCTGAAAATAACCGGATACCCTTTTTGAAAGATCCTTGGCCTTGCCTATATAGAGCGCTTCGCCTGACGCATCTTTCATGATATAAACTCCCGGAAGATGCGGTATATCTTTCAATTTCTCTTTAATGCCCATGATATAAATTCTTTTGACTCTTTTACATCAAAAATAAACGTAGCTATGCTGTAACTAACAATAGCTATGAATATCACGATAAAAAGATTCAGGTTTATCTTAAACGCGCATATGTAAATTGCAAAAGCCATGACTAGGCCGGCGATTGTTACTTTTAAAAATGAATTCAATATCCTGCGCCCGCCCAGGCATCCTATCTTCTTCCTCAATGCATAGAATAGCGCGGAGAAATTAAAAATCCCGGCGACAGAAGCGCTAAGCGCGAGGCCGCCTATCTTCAGCGGAAACATCAGGACCAAGCTCAGGATTACGTTCAATAGAAGGGATATGCTCGCGATCTTCACGGGCGTCAGCGTATCCTTCAAGGAATAAAAACAGCTGACCAGGACTTTGATTCCGGAGTAACTGAAAAGCCCTATGGAGTAAAATACGAGCGCGTCAGCGGTTATGAGGGTGGAGTAGCGGTCAAACTTTCCTCTCTCAAACAAGGTCCGGGTTATGGGAACTGCCATGACTATCAAGCCGATTGAAGCAGGCACAATGATAAAATTTATAACCCTTAAAGAAAAGGACAGGGTCTTTTTTAATTTATCAGAATCTATTTCAAGCGCTTCTCTCGACATCGTCGGTAAAACTGCCTGCGCTATCGCTATCCCGAATATTGCCAGAGGAAACTGAAAAATCCTATTTGCGTAATAAAGCGCGGCGACCCCTCCCAATCCTACAATGCCGGAAAGAGAAGCCAGGATGGTGTTTATAAACAGGTTTACCTGATACACGCATGACCCTAGAATGCGCGGCAGCAATAAGATCCCGATTTTATTGGCCGCGGGATGATTTAATTTTCTTGTGAACCCCGTTAGAGAACCTCGTTTCGTAACGGGACCAACTTTCTCTAACGGGGTGAACGAAAACTTGAATCCTTTTTTATATAATATCGGTATTTGCACCCCAAGCTGTAAAACGCCGCCTATCAAAACGCCGCTCGCAAGGCCCATCACGCTCTCGCCCCATATTATCGCGCATATTATTATAGCTATATTCAGGAGGCACGGCGAGAACGCAGGCATGGAAAAATGTTTCAGAGAATTCAATACGCCCATTGTATAAGCAGTCAGGCCTATGAGAAGTATATAAGGAAACATCAGGCGCGTCAGCTTAACTGTTATCGCAAACTTTTCAGGATCGCCCAGAAAACCAGGGGCTATGAGCCTCACGATCAAAGGCGACGCCAGGACGCCCGCGATGGTTATGACAGAAAGCGCTATAAGCAAAAGATTCAATATGACGTTCGCAAGCTCCCAGAATTCTTCTTTTTTCTTCACGGCGTATTCGCTTAAAACAGGCACAAACGCCGCGTTCGCGGCGCCTTCCCCTATTAGGTCTCTAAGCATATTGGGTATGCGGAACGCCACTACAAATGCCTCGGCATACTTGGCTGTTCCGAAGAATTTGGCGATTATAATATCCCTCACAAAGCCCAAGATCCTGCTGATTACTGTGGCAAATCCTATTATTCCGGCTGATTTGATAATATGTTTTTTAGACATTATCCCTTGACAGAATTCTTGGCATATGTTATTTTATCTTCACACAAAAAGGAGCATTTATGCCAATATTACACGCATCTTATAAAGATATAAAGAAAAGCGCAAAAAAGGCTTTGCGCAACCAATCTGCAAAATCCGAGCTGAAGACAGAGACAAAGAAATTCCTAGACCTTATTTCGTCCAAAAAAATGGACGAGGCTAAAAAACAGCTCAATCATCTCATATCACAGCTTGATAGGGCAAAATCAAAAGGCATTATTCACAAAAATACCGCCTCGCGCAAAAT
>JAGVFL010000136.1 GCA_020057645.1 Candidatus Omnitrophota bacterium | reverse complement strand
GTACACCGCGATTGCTAAGGAAAATTCTATTTTTATCATTTTAATGAGCACGTAACTTATGGAACGAGCGAAGCGAGTGAACATAAGTTACTGTGCGAATTAATCCTTGCCATTTTGCGTAACACATTAAAATAACTAGCCTCTATAGCGCTTAAATCCCCCGCAAAATGGCAAGGATAAATTCGGACTTATCACTTATGGAAATCTGCGATTTCCATAAGTGATGTCCTCATTTAAAGCTAACCCGAACAATCCCTTCCTGATCATCTTTCGGATTAGGCACAAACTGCCACTCCCTTACATATCTTATTGCTGCCTGATCTATTTCGGAAAAACCGCTGGAAGTAACGCATTCCGCATATTTAATAAAACCGTCTTTTGATATCCTGAATCTGATACTCGCGCTAAAATCTGAGTTAATGAAATCTGAAGGCAGCATTGCAACTTTATCTAAATCCGGTTTATACACAATTATCCTGTCCTTGGCATCTCCTTTAATAAAAAAATCGTAAAAATTAACTCTGGCAGTTTCTTTTTTACGATATGCATTCAGCTTTAAAGAGCTGCGATTATTCAATGAGTAAGAAAATTCCTTTTTTTCAGGCTGGGTATTTATAAAGCCTGCTTCAATGGGCTCGGTTTTATCCATTCTATGCTCCGGAGAAACGCTGCTAGGCGTAAGAGGCTTTTCATTTCCGGGAATAACATTCCCCAATATATCCCCCAAAAATGATATAGATGTCCTATATTCTCTTATATTGCCTGTTGATAGCACCGGATTAAATGAAAATATGCAGAGAAAATGCCAAAATATAGAAATAAATATTGCTGCGATTAAAGTTCTGTCTTTAAATAAAGTCATATATTAAAAATTACTCTTGGTTTGTAGCTATATTGACCTGTTTTATGCCAAGGTCCCTGCAAAAATCCCATATATTAACTACTTTGCTAAGAATCACATCCCTATCTGCTTTTATCAACACAGGCTCTACGGTAGAAGTCTTTTCAAGTTTACTCTTTAACTCCAATAGAGTCACCGGCGTTTCATTTAGATAAAACCTGTTATCGGAAGTGATAGTAATTACAACCGTGTTCTCTTGTATAACCTCGCTTGTCACTGCCTTCGGAAGGCTTATTTTAATTCCCGGCTGGGAAATAAAACTTGAGGTTAACAGAAAAAATATCAAGAGCAGAAAAACACAATTTATAAGGGGCACCATGTCCAGTTGGGCATCTTCTATGTAAAGGTTGCGCTTAAATTTCATTTATACCCTTCTATTCTTTGCGATAATATGTTTATAAGCTCAGTCGCACTGCGCTCCATTTCAAACACGAAATCCTGGACCCTTGCAGCCAAATAATGATAGGCCGCTATTGCAGGTATTGCTACTATAAGTCCTGCCGCTGTAGTCAAAAGCGCTTCCCATATACCGCCTGCCAGGTCTCCGGCGCTCACAGGATTAAGGCCGATCGTCCTTGCCTGAATTACCTGAAAAGCCTTTACCATTCCTGTAACAGTCCCCAATAGCCCAAGAAGAGGAGAGATATGGGCTATGGTAGCTAAAATTTTTATATGCTTTTCAAGCCTTGGAACTTCCTGATGGCCTGCGTCTTCTATTGCTTCTCTCATTTCCTGCCTTGGCCTGTCGTATTTCAATATCCCTGCTTTAACTATGGCCGCAATAGGGCCTTCGGTATCTTCGCATATCTTCACAGCCTCTGCTACCTTATTATACTTCAAAGCGCCTTCTATATTATTCATAAAAGCTATTGTATCTATCTTCATCCTGCGAAGATAATATAGCCTTTCCAATATTATAGCAAAGGCTATAATAGAACATAATATAATAGGGTACATTATCGCCCCGCCCTTTTGTATGATATCAAACATGTGTATTATTTCCTTTCTTCTATAGCTTTCAGTCTTTCTTTTGCGAACTCCGTTTCTTTAGCATCCATTTCCGATATTTTTTTATAAAGTTTCACCGCCTCTTCGATTTTATTCTGTTTTTCCAACAACCGGCCGCATGAAAGAGTTGCGCTTGCGACTATTTCACTGGAATCAGGATATATGTAACCTACTTTCATGTATTCCGCAATAGCGTTATCAATATCCCCTAATTCCTCATAAAGCTGCCCTATAGTAAGCTGTATACCTGCGTTAAAATCTCCGCGCTTGGAATCCAAAGATTCTTTATAATAATTTATGGCATCTTTAATGTTGCCTTCTTTCCTCATGATGTCTCCCAAATATTTGGAGGCCACTTTTACAAAAGCAGTATTTTTATAATCTGTTGCAAGTTTTAAAAGCCTATTCTTTGCTTCGTTGAAAGCGTCCTTTTTCATAAGAATATCTATTATCTTGAGTTCAACTGCCGGGATAAGATCGCTATTCGGATAGCTTGTTTTAATATTTCCCAAGGCGCTGATACTTTTATCCAACTCTTCTTTTTCATAAAAGATTATGGCAATTCTATATGCGGCATCATCCGCAAGGCTGCCCTCCGGAGATATTTTAATCAAATCATTAAAATATTTTTCTGCTTTATCAAAATCCTTTCTATTCGCATAATATTCCCCCAGCCAAAATCTCACATCGCCCGTCAGTTCATCTTGAGGATATTTGGTTATATATTCCTCAAACTGGCTTAAAGCCTTTTTATTATCCCCTATTTTATAATAGCACCATCCTATTTCGTACAGCGCTCTCTTAGCTAGCTGGCTGTCGGGCTGCCTGGAAGACATATCCTGGAATATGTCCAGGGCTTGCTTATACTCAGAGATATTATAAAAAGCGCTTGCCATCTGGAATTCAGCATCATCCCCATATTTTGTATTTCTGAATTTTT
>JAGVFL010000125.1 GCA_020057645.1 Candidatus Omnitrophota bacterium | reverse complement strand
TACCTTCTCTTTCGAGCTGGTACTTATTAAGCTTCGAGTTAAGACTTATTAACGAAACAGCATTTTCGTTGTCCGGCACAATAAAGTTTTAAGTCTTTCTTCTTTTTTACTTTCCGCCTTCGCTCTTAGAGTATGGCAGTAAGCTCTCTATGACGAGCTTCGGTGGATGCGCAAAATCGCTATAAGTTTCGCCAAAGGCGATTTTGCTTGCCATAAGACCTATCTATTATATATAATAAGAAATTAAAATACGGGTTTCAGGAGGCGGTATGGGATTTTTTGCCAAGAATCAGGTATTTTTCACAGTGATCATGGCGTGGCTTGTGGCTCAGACCATAAAGGTTGCCATAGGGGTTGCGGCTGAAAAAAGGTTTAATTTTAAATGGTTTGTCGGGGCAGGCGGCATGCCCAGTTCCCACGCCTCTACTGTATCAGCCCTTGCTACGGCAGTAGGGCTCACGTATGGTTTCGGGTCTCCTTTTTTCGCAATCGCGTTTTTTTTCGCATTTATAACAATGTTTGACGCGCAGGGAGTAAGGCGCCAGAGCGGGCATCAGGCAGAGGCCCTGAATAAGATCATAGAGGATATATATCTGAATAAAGGCATTCAACAGGAAAGGCTCAAGGAATTATTGGGGCATACGCCGATACAGGTGTTCATAGGCGCCACAATAGGAATTATCGTGGCTCTTTTTTGTTATCTATAAGAGGAGGTAATAGTGAATAAGATATTAGCAGCGGTTGGCATAGTTCTTGCGGCAGGAGGATTGGCGGTATTGATTATATTCGGCATGAAGAATTTTGGCAATAATGCGGATACGAAACCCATAGAAGCGCTTATTAAAGACGCCAAGCTGGATGAAGCAAAGGCCGGCATAGATCAAATCGCGGAGAAGAAACCCGACTCAAAGGCCCTGGGCAAAATATATTTTGATTTAGCCGGCGCTTATGAAAATAAAGATGATAAATTAAAGGCAAGGGATATATATCAGCTTATCCTTAAAAAATACCAGAACGCAGAAAACATCTCGGATGTTCAGGATAAGTTAGGCAGGCTTAACATAGCTATTCTTTTTTCCAAGGCCATAACCGATAAAGACGCGCTTTATGAAATACAGCCGGGAGACACGCTTATAAATATAGCGAAAAAATTCGGGACTACGGTCGATCTTATAAAATCAGCTAATTCTCTAAAAAGCGACAACATACGAGCCCGCGCAAAATTAAAAATTTCAAAAGCAAAATATAAAATACTGATGGATAAATCTCAAAATATATTAACGCTTCTGAGCGATAATGACGTTGTAAAGGTTTACCGGGTTTCGACAGGAGAAAATAATTGCACCCCTGCGGGAAATTTTAAGATAGTGAATAAAATAATAGACCCTGTTTGGTATACCGAGAAGGCAATAGTGCCGGCAGAGAGCCCTGACAATGTGCTTGGTTCAAGATGGATGGGATTTAATCTGCCCGGTTACGGTATTCATGGCACGGTTTCTCCGGAAAAGATAGGAAAGCAGGCTACCAAGGGATGCGTAAGGATGATTAATGCCGAAGTGGAAGAGCTTTACACTATAATTCCCATAGGCACTGAAGTTGCGATAGTGGATTAAACGAGGTTAAAATGTTCAGCATAGTATTGGATTTTGAAAGGCCTATCCGCCTTCGCTCTTAGGGTATATACTTAAGCTTGCTGTGATGAGCTACGGCGGATTTCATACATATATACAGGAGAATAAGGGAGCCATATGTCAAGTATAGTATTGGATTTTGAAAGGCCTATATTAGAATTAGAGCGCAAGATCAATGAATTAAAATCTCTCGCTTCAGACGGCAGTATTGACCTTGAAGAAGAGATTAAGACTCTTGAAACAAGACTTGAAAAATTAAAGAAGGAAGTATTTGGGTCTCTTACTCCGTGGCAGAGGGTTCAGATAGCAAGGCACCCCAAAAGGCCTTATACGACTGATTATATAAGCATGACTATGATGGATTTTGTGGAGATCCATGGAGACAGGATGTTCAGCGACGACAAAGCCATGATAGGCGGATTTGCCAAGATAGACGGAGAAAAGGTGCTTGTACTGGGGCATCAGAAGGGGAGAGACACAAAAGAGAATCTCATGAGAAATTTCGGCAGCGCGCATCCCGAAGGCTACCGCAAGGCAATAAGGATGATGGAACTTGCCGATAAATTTGATATCCCTATAATCGCTTTTATTGATACGCCCGGCGCATATCCGGGAATAGGAGCGGAAGAAAGAGGCCAGGCAAATTCAATAGCTTACAATTTAAGAGAGATGATGCTTCTGAAAGTTCCTATTATTGTTATTGTTATAGGCGAAGGCGGAAGCGGAGGAGCGCTTGGCATAGGCATAGGCGACAGGGTATATGTAATGGAAAACGCGTATTATTCAGTAATATCTCCCGAAGGCTGCGCCGCGATACTCTGGAAAGACAGATTAAAGGCGCCGCAGGCGGCTGAGGAGTTAAAACTTACGGCAAAAGACCTTCTTAATCTTGGGCTTATTGATGAAGAAATCCAGGAGCCTCTGGGCGGGGCCCATAGAGACCCGGAAAAAGCAGCCCAGGCAATAAAAAAGATTATTAAGAAAGCGTTAAAAGAATTAAAAGCAATCCCAAAAGAAGAGCTTCTAAAACTCCGCTACGAAAAATTCAGAAAGATAGGTTCTGCTTCGCCCTAGAGTATACGAGTAAGCTTTCTGTGACGGGCTTCGCAGAATAAATTGTGCGTAGCTCGTCACAGCGAGCTTACATTTATAGCCTAGAGCGAAGCAGAAGCCGGGGTGGCGGAATTGGCTGACGCGCACGACTCAAAATCGTGTGAGGTAACCCCTCGTGTGGGTTCAACTCCCACCCCCGGCACCATTCTGCTTCGCCCTTAGGGTATAGTATAGGGCTTACTATGACGGGCTTCGCAGAATTACAGACAAATGTCATCCCTCAAGAAATACCTTAATCTAAAGATTATCGCGTTAGTATTTATTTTCAGTTTATTGCCTCTAGGGTTTATAGCCGCAGGCGATGAAACTGATTCTTTTCATTTTACTGTTACCGCAGACATGCGGTCTAACCATGAACAATTTCGCAAGGTATGTAAGGCCATTAATAAAAAAATGGGAGGGCCGGGGGTGTTTCATGTATCTAGCGGCGACATAGGCCCTCTAGCGAAAAATCGTAAAATAATAGATGAAGAATTCGGCGCTAATGCAATCTGGTATCCGGTTGCGGGCAATCATGATTCGGATAATCCGTCCGACCCTGATATGAAATGGATTCGCGAAGAATTTCATTCTTTGCCGTATATAGTAAACAGCGGGCCTGTTAATTGCGAAGAAACAACATATTCATTTGATTTTAAAAATGCCCATTTCGTAGTGTTAAACGAATATTACGACGGCGCCGGCGATACAAAAGCAGACGGCAATATTGTTCCTGAATTGCTCTTGTGGCTGAAAAATGATTTAGATAAAAATACAAAACCTTTTGTTTTTATATTTGGCCACGAGCCGGCTTTTCCCATGCCTGATGAATACTGGAAAAAAATCCGTCATCATGGAGACAGTTTAGACAAATATCCGGAGAACCGGGACGCTTTTTGGAATCTCCTGGAAGATAAGCGTGTAGCTGCCTATATATGCGGGCATACGCATTGTTATTCGCATTACCGGCGTGATGGCGGCAAGGTATGGCAGGTTGTTGCGGCAGCGTGCCCTTATCCGGAGAATACGCATAAATATGACGCCCTGCTCAATGTAATCGTATCCGGCCGAGATGTCAAATTTGAAGTTTACCGCGATCTGGATGGAGACGGGGAATACGCGATATATGACAGCTGGGTAGTTTCTTTATTAGACCCGGCGGCCGCAAATGCCATGTTAATGCATTAATTAAGCAAATTGATTTTTAAAAGGCATGTTTTGTGTTATACTATAACCGATAATATGGATGATAGATTAATAGCGATAGTAGATGATGATGCAGATATTGTTGATTTAATAGGCCATGGCCTTAGGAGAGAAGGGTTCAGGGTCAAAGGATTTTCGTGCGCGGAAGATTTGTTTGGATTCCTGGACAAAGAAAAGCCTGACCTGATTCTTCTGGATATAATGCTTCCGGGCATCAATGGATTTGAAATATGTAAAACTTTGAAAAAGAAAGACAAATTTTCCTCAATACCAATTATAATATTTTCCGGAAGAGATAAGGAGGCAGATAAAATTTCCGGTTTGGACGCAGGGTCGGACGATTATATTGCCAAGCCATGTACAATTGATGAAATAAAGGCCAGGATAAGGGCGGTTTTGAGAAGACATGGAGTGGAAAATGAAAAGAAGAAGATTTGTATAGGTGATATGGTGGTAATGGATTTACAGAGACATGAAGTTACGGTTGAAGAAAAAAGAGTTGAACTGACCCCTGCGGAATTCAGGATTTTAGAGTGCCTTTCTTCCAGGAAAAGCTATGTTTTTACCAGAAGCAGGATACTGGAATTTCTGTGGGGAGAGGAAAAAGTTGTAATAGAGCGCACAATAGATGTTCACGTGAGGCATTTGAGAGAGAAACTAGGCAAAGCCGGAAAGTTCATAAAGAATGTAAGGGGCATTGGGTATAAACTAGAAGAAGATATGTCCTAAATAATCCTGTCATTTACCCTTCTTTAATAGAAAGACCGCCTTTTTATACCGAATTAACACTAAATTAACACTAAATTAACAGTAGATTAATTGTTTACAGCCATACTTTAAGTAGGAGATATATGATTA
>JAGVFL010000137.1 GCA_020057645.1 Candidatus Omnitrophota bacterium | reverse complement strand
TCTATGATTCTGCCATAATGTTTGCGAACGGCGCGGCAGGCAATAGCGTCATAAAAAAGAATACAAAGCCTTACGCGGTTTTTCTTAATGCCGTTAAATTTACAGCAAGAGAACTTTCGAGAAAGATAATCCTTGACGGAGAAGGAGCCACGAGATTTATAGAGATTATCGTGAAAGGCGCGAAGACCGAAAAAGCTGCAAAGCTAGCTGCCAGAAGGATTGCTAACTCAAGCCTTGTAAAGACAATGATAGCGGGCGGAGACCCTAACTGGGGAAGGATTGCCGCGGCTATCGGATCAAGCGGGGCCGATATAAATCCCCGGCGCATGGATATTTATTTCAACAGAGTTCCGGTAATGAAAAACGGGACAGGGACAAATGCGTCAAGGAAACTGCTTTTGAACATATTTAAGAAAAAAGAGATAGAGATAACTGTGGATCTGAAATCAGGCAAAGAGTCCGGCAGAGTATGGACGTGCGATTTGACCGAAGAATACGTGAAAATAAACGCGGAGTATGAAACCTGATGGAAAAAGCTATTAAAAAAGCAGATGTCTTGATAGAGGCGCTGCCGTATATAAAATCTTACAGCGGAAAGATATTTGTCATTAAGTGCGGCGGAAGCGCTCTTATAAATCCTGAAATTAAAAAAAAGGTGCTTGAAGACATAGTTTTTATGAGTTATGTCGGCATAAGGCCCATAATTATCCACGGCGGAGGACCTTTTATAAACGAAGAATTCAGGAGGTTGGGGAAAAAGGTTGAATTTACAGAGGGCCTCAGGGTAACCACTAAGGACGATGTAGCCGTGGTTAACAGGGTTCTGAACCAGGTGAACGAAAGCATAGTCAGCGAAATTAAAAAAATAGGCGGCAGGGCAGTGAGTATGAATACGGCAAAAAAGAATGTCATAAAGGCAAGGCCTCACGAAGAATCTGAAAGATTGGGATTCGTAGGAGTAATAGATACTGTAAACGCAGACGTAATAAGGAATGCCGTTAGGCCCAGGGCTATACCTGTCATATCCCCGGTCAGCATGGGAAAAGATAATGAGCTTTATAATATAAATGCGGACGATGTGAGCGCGGAGATCGCGATGGCCTTGAAAGCGGTAAAGCTCGTTTTATTGACAGACGTAAAAGGCATAATGAGGCATAAGGGAGACGAGAGCACTCTTATCTCTACCCTTGCGATGAAAGACGCGCGCACTCTCATAGACAGGAAGGTTATTCAAAGCGGAATGATCCCAAAGGTAAAAGCATGCATGAATGCCCTAAGCGCAGGGGTATCAAAAACGCATATTATAGACGGAAGAATCTCGCATAGTCTGCTTCTGGAGATCTTTACGGATAAAGGAATAGGAACAGAGATAGTAAGGGATAAATAAGATGAATACGAAAGAAGTAATAGCGCAATATGATAAGTACGTGATGTCTACTTACGCTAGGATTCCTACTGTGATTGTCAAAGGAAAAGGCCTTAAGGTATGGGATCTGGACGGGAACGTTTATCTGGATTTTTTCCCAGGCTGGGCAGTTACCGGGCTGGGACATTGCCACCCAAAGGTAGTAAATGCCGTAAAAAATTACGTTAAAAAGATAATACACGTGTCGAATAATTATTACAATGTGCTCCAGGGCAAACTGGCGCAAAAAATAATAGAAAACTCTTTTGAAGGAAAGGTTTTTTTCTGCAATAGCGGGGCAGAGGCGAACGAAGGCGCGATAAAATTAGCAAGGGCTTACGGCAACGCTAGAGGCTCTAGGTATGAAATCATTACGATGGAAAATTCGTTTCACGGAAGGACGCTGACTACCATAACAGCCACTGCTCAGCCAAAATATCAGAAAGGTTTCGAGCCGCTGCCGTTAGGTTTTAAATATGTGAATTTTAATGATTTAAAAGCAATCGAAGCCGCTATTACGGATAAAACAGCGGCTATAATGCTGGAGCCGATCCAGGGAGAAGGCGGTATAAATGTCGCGGCTGAGAGCTATATAAAAGCGCTCAGGGATATTTGCGACAAAAAAGATTTAGTTTTAATTTTTGACGAAGTTCAGACCGGCATGGGCAGGACGGGAAAGATGTTTTGCTTTGAGCATTATGGGATATCGCCCGATGTCATGACCCTCGCTAAAGCCCTGGGCGGGGGATTGCCCATAGGCGCGATGGTCGCCGGTAAAAAATTCGCGGATGTTTTAAAATCCGGCATGCACGCGTCTACATTCGGAGGAAGCCCTATTGTCTGCAGCGCCGCGCTGGCTGTTTTTGAAGCTATCCGGAAAGAAGGCCTGCTTTCAAATACAGTTAAAATGGGAGAATATCTTGTAGAGAGGCTCGGCGAATTGAAAAATAAGAAGTCTATTATAAAGGAGATAAGGGGCAAAGGCCTTATGCTGGGGGTGGAACTCACTATCCCGGGAAAAGAGATTGTGGAAAAATGTTTCAAAGAAGGGCTTTTGATAAACTGCACGCACGATAAGGTGCTGAGGATAATGCCTGGAATGATAGTGACGAAGAAACAGATTGATAAAGCAGTAGGAATTTTAGATAAAATAATGTAAAGGCAAAGGCCGGTAATAGGCAGGTTTTAACCTGCCTGCTTACGTGCCCCGTACCGAACTTGTTCTGGTATGGGGTGAAGGCCTTTGCGACAATATTGTAGGGCACACTTTAGTGTGCCAAAAGGACAGCATGAAAAAGGATTTATTGACAATTAATGATTTGAACTTGAGCGAGATAAACGAAATATTCAGGCTGGCAGGCGAATTGAAAGAAAAGAGGCATACCTTTGGCGAGCCTCTCAAAGGAAAGACGCTGGGCCTTATATTTGAAAAACCGTCTAACAGGACCAGGGTTTCTTTTGAAGTAGGCATAACAGAGCTGGGAGGCCATGCAATATATCTAGGCTCATACGAAATAGACCTCGGGAAGCGGGAATCTCCAAAGGACGTGGCAAAGGTACTTTCAAGGTATTTGAACGGCATCATTGCCAGGACGTTTTCGCACAAGACAGTTGTAGAGCTCGCGAAATATTCTTCAATACCTGTAATAAACGGGTTGACCGATTACCAGCATCCTTGCCAGGCGTTGAGCGATTTGTTTACCATAAAGGAAAAAAAAGGCATGGAAGGTATTACAGTGGCTTTTATCGGAGACGGCAATAACGTGTTGAACTCACTTTTATATATATGTCATAAGACTGGCATAAAGATTCACGCTGCGTGCCCTAAAGGTTATGAACCGGGCAAGGATATATTGAAAGACACAGCAGGTTCCGCGTCAATGTTTAGTTCCCCGGCCGATGCAGTAAAAGGCGCGGACGTGATCTATACAGACGTGTGGACAAGCATGGGCCAGGAAAAGGAATACAGGAAAAGATTAAAGGTGTTCAAAAAATATCAGGTAAATTCAGAACTTGTGAAACTTGCGAATAAAGAAGCGATAGTAATGCATTGCCTGCCCGCGCACAGGGGCCGGGAGATCACGGACGAAGTAATGGACAGCGCTGCGTCCATAGTCATGGACCAGGCGGAAAACAGGCTTCACGTGCAAAAGGCGATATTGATTAAACTTTTAAAATAGAATACCGCTTCCACCTACGCGGTGTAAAAATTTTCACCGCGTAGGTGGAGGCGGTGGAGAAAGGGTCAACATGAATAAAAAAGTCGTTCTCGCGTATTCAGGCGGACTGGATACATCTGTCGCGGTGTCGTGGCTTGCCGACAAGGGCTATGATGTAATTGCATACATGGCTGATGTGGGCCAAGGCGGAGATTATGATAAATTAAAGAAAAGGGCGCTGACAGCAGGCGCTTCAAAAGTTATCATCGAAGACCTCAAAGAGGAATTTGCAAAAGATTTTGTATTTATGTCTTTAAAGGCAGGCGCGGTTTATGAGTCCAAATACCTTCTAGCGACCGCTCTTTCCAGACCCATTATCGCAAAAGGCCTTGTGGAAACCGCTCATAAAGAAAAGGCAGGTTTTGTAGCCCATGGATGCACTGGAAAAGGCAATGACCAGGTCAG
>JAGVFL010000065.1 GCA_020057645.1 Candidatus Omnitrophota bacterium | reverse complement strand
GATCATTTTAACAGGCAATGGTTCTAAACTAAAAGGGCTCGCAGAATACCTGCATAAAGAAGCAGGTTTAGAGGTAGTTACAATTCTTCCAGAAACCGCAGGGGCTATAGGCCTGGCTCTAAGCATGAAATCTGATTTAAATATGCTTCCTGAGAAATTCAGGTCAGAGGATCAAAAAGCGCTGAAAAAATTTTCTATCAGGATGATCGCCGTTATCCTGGGATTTATAATATTATTTTCGTATTCCTTATTATGCATAAAAGCCGTAAACTTTAAAAAATACGCTGAGATTCAAAAACAGCACTGGGACAATCTTCAGGAAATAAAAGCTTTAAAAGACGAGATAATAGTATACAGCTCAGCTATAGACGCAATCGCCCCTAATGGGATAAACGCGGGAAATACAATGAAGCAGATAAGCAATCTGATCCTTCCGGATATCGCGCTGGACAGGATCGCTATAGACAATAAAGAGCCGAATATAAAGATAGGCGGGGTTGTATTAAAACAGGATTCATTGACTGAATTTATGTCTAAACTGGAATCTTATCCCATATTCCAGGATGTAAAGCTTTCTTTCAGCGAAAAGAATAAAGGGCTTGGCCCGGATGCGGCTAATTTTGAAATAACAGCTAATGTAGCTAAAAAATAACATGGTGAATAAATTAATCGGAAAAGATAAAAAGAATCTTTTAAAGACAGCTGTTTTCTCCGGGATAGCGGTTTTATTCCTGCAGTTTGTTTATTTTCCAAAGGCAGCGGAGGTTAAAAGGCTCAGCGCGGAAAATAAAAAAATGAAGACAGATATCGCGGAATTGTATAATTTTGCGGGAGGCCAGGATAACCTGAAAGATAATATCATTAAAATGCGAGATTACGCCGCGACTCTTAGAAGCGCTTTTCCTTCTATAAAAGAAGCGTCTAATGTAATCAAACAGCTTAACGAAGAGGCAAGGGCAATAAATGTTAACGTAATTTCCGTAAAACCCGGAGACCTATTTGAATACAAGGATATGCTTGGCTCGCAGCTTAAGATATTCAACTATTCATGTAAAAGCATGCCTATCAGTCTGAGCGTCGAGGCTAGATACCAAGCCCTGGGAGATTTCTTGCATAAGATAGAATCCGGCATGGGGCCTATTATATGCGTCAATAAAGTAGAAATGAGAAAAGATATAAATATATTGCCTAAGATAAGGGCAGACATAGAATTGAATGCCAGCGTGCTGGGAGAATGAAGCTCAACTGCGGGGTTCGCTGGAGCGAATCCCGAACCAATCTCATTCATCTCGGGTTTAGACCCGGGGATTTCTGGTGAGGGGTAACGTGTTGAAAGATGCGGATGTTAAGAAAAAAATAGAATTGACCGTAACGGGCATAGGGGTAGTTATTTTCATATTTTTAATTATAAGCTATGCGCAGAAATCCGGGCATAAGAAGATTATCTCAAAGATTAATGCCTATCCTGCCTCAACCATGGCCATGACCGGGAGCCTTGAATCTAAGGAATCCTGGGATAAAATAAAATGGGGTAAAGACCCTTTTTTGATGGATGCGTCCAGCTTAAAAGGACATCAGGGCATGGCAGGACTTGTTCTTAACGGGATAGTGTCCGATAGAGAGAATCCGTACGCCATAATAAATAATGACGTTGTTAAGCTGGGCGATAAAGTAAACGACATGACCGTTATTGAGATTAATGAGAAAAGCGTTATTCTTGAGCAGGACGGCCAGAAGCATACCTTGGAATTGAACACATATTAGCCTTAAGATCATTTGATTCCCATCTCTTTAATTATTGACTTTTGCATATTTTATATGCTAATATACTCTGTCTATGGCTAAGAATAGGCCGAGAAGAGTAGTTATTTTCTTGGTCTTCAGGTTCATGAGTTTTATTGTTTTAGCGCTTCCTGCCAGAATAGGGCTCATGCTTGGCCGGGCCTTTGGAAGCACAAGCTTTTATATTCTAAAAAAAGAGAGAAAAAAAGCGCTTGAAAATCTCGATATCGCCTTCGGAGACTCCAAGTCCAAGGCGGAAAAAAGAAGCATAGCTAAAAAGGCCTTTGAAAATCTGGGGAAGAGCGTCACAGAGATCTTGTCTATGCCCAAATTTACCGGGCAAGGCTTTAAAAGATATGTATATTCCAGGAATATCGATATGCTGAAAGGGTTTTTGCGGGACGGCAAGGCTGTAATAATTCTTTCCGCGCATTTTGGGAACTGGGAGCTTCTGGCGCATTACCTTGCGATAAATGGCCTACCCATGAATGTGATCGCAAGGCGCGTCAGGATGGAAGTCCTGGAGGATTTTTTAATCAGGATAAGAAAACGCAACTGCGTGAACATATTATACAGAGACGCGTCCGCCAAAGAAATAGTAGATCTTTTAAGGGATAAAAAATTTGTAGGCATTATGCCTGACCAGGATATGGACAGCGTCTCAGGCGTATTTGTGGATTTTTTCGGGAAAAGCGCGTGGACACCCAGCGGGGCAGCTGTTTTGAATCTTTTAACGGGCGCTTATATTGTGCCGTGTTTTATAGTGCGCAAGGCATTCGGCCACGAGGTCATGATTGAAAATCCGATAGAAACGGTAAAAACAGGCGACAAGAGAAAAGATATCCTGGAAAATACCCAGAGATATACAAGGACAATAGAAGATTGCATAAGGAAATACCCGGAACAGTGGGTGTGGTTTCATGACCGATGGAAGACAAAAGAATGAAAAGAACAAGTCTTTTTATAATTATTTTAGCAGCTATAGCAGCTGTAGGGCACACTTTAGTGTGCCAAAATATCTGTTTTGCTGAAGAGAAAAAAGAAACAGCGCAGCAGGAGGTAAAGGATTTTTCTTTTGTGCAGTATAAAGAAGGCGGGGCCGAGAAATGGAAATTGAACGGACGCTCTGCAGAGGTTTTGGATAATAGGGTAGATATAGAATACATGTCCGCATTGTCTTTCGGCGAAGGCACTATGCTTAAATTAAAAGCCAATAAGGGCATCTTTGATAAAGGCGATAATATGGTTCACCTCAGCGATAATGTGGTTGTGACTTCTACTGACGGCACAAAGCTGACTACAGATCACATGGTATGGGACGCAGATACAAAAAATGTCTCTACCGACGGCAGGGTGAGCATAAAAAGGCCTGACATGGAGATTACAGGCACCGGCGCTGTGTGCGACATAGAAGGCAAAACAGCCGAATTAAAACAGGATATAAATGCAACATTTAAATCAGGAGAAGCAGGCGGTAGGGAACGGTTTGAAACCGTTCCCTACGTGACGGACAGGCCGGTCACGACTATAACATGCGACGGGCCATTGGAGTTGAATTACAACCAGAATAGGGCGTTTTTTCACGGCAATGTAAAGGTAGAAGATTCAAAGGGGAATATTATGGCGGATCGCATAGATGTTTATTTCAACCCTGAAACAAGACGGGTTAAATGCGTGGTCGCGACCGGCAATGTTAGAATTATAAACGGCGAGAACGTAACTTACAGCGAAAAGGCTATTTACCTGGTGGACCAGGGCAGGGTTATATTGCCTAACAGGCCGAGATTGGTTATACAAAATAAGTGAGGACATAATTTACGGAGTCCTGAGGACGACGTAAATTATAAATCCGAACTTATTCCGAGCGGAGCGAGGAATCTTAGAGATTGCTTCGGCCTCATTTCATTCGGCCTCGCAATGACATTGATTTGAACATATATGAATGATTATAATAGTAACGGACATCTGCTGGAAATAAATGATCTTGCGAAATCCTACGACGGGAAAAAAGTCGTGGACGGCGTCTCGATGAAGGTAAAGCGCGGGGAGATTGTAGGGCTCTTGGGCCCCAACGGCGCAGGCAAGACAACCACATTTTATATGATAGTAGGGATACTCAGGCCGGACGGCGGAACCATAATTTTTGACGGGAGTGATATTACAAAACTTGCGATGTATAGAAGGGCCAGGAACGGCATAGGGTATCTTTCGCAGGAACCCTCGATATTCAGAAAACTTACCGTTGAAGAAAATATAATGGCTGTATTGGAAACGCTGCATCTTCCCAGACAAGTGCGCATGAACAGGTTGAAGGAACTCCTGGAAGAATTGAGCATAAGCCATCTTGCTAAGAAAAAGGCGTACATGCTTTCAGGGGGAGAGAGAAGGAGGCTAGAGATAACAAGGGCGCTTGTTACAAATCCGTTATTTATTCTCCTGGATGAACCTTTTAGCGGCATAGATCCTATTGCAGTGGCTGACGCGCAGGGTATTATAGGAGAATTAAGGAATAAAGGCCTTGGGATACTTCTGACAGACCATAATGTTAGAGAAACACTTGAAATAACAAATCATTCGTATATAATGGCAGAAGGAAAGATCCTTATTTCCGGCACAAAAGAAGTGCTGATTAATGATCCCAAGGCAAGAGAGCTGTATTTAGGAGAGAAGTTTAGGATGTGAGGCATTAGATGAAATCAAGCGTCAAAAAATTAAAAAATTGCAAGCATAGCTTTGAAGTCAGTCTTCCCGCGGAGAAGGTGAAAGAGGTTTTTGATGAGGTTTACAGCGATTTAGGAAAATACGCGAGCGTGCCGGGTTTCAGGCAGGGCAAGGCGCCGAGGGATCTTTTAGAGCTTCACTATTCTAAGACTGCCAAGGAAGAAGTTTTGAAAAAGCTAATACCGGAAACATATGAAAAAGTTTTAGAGGAGCATAAGCTGGACCCTTTAGGATATCCTGACGTAACTGATGTGAAGCTTGACATGAAGGAAGGTTTTTCGTATAAGGCCAGTATTGAAACAAGGCCTGAGATCAATCTGAAAAACTACAAAGGCCTTAAATTGAAAAAGAAAAGCGTAGATGTCAAGGAAGAGGACCTGGCTAAGAACCTGGAATATCTGAGGGAGACGCATTCCCAGAACGTGCCTAAAGAAGGCACCCAGGAAAAAGAAAAGGTGCTGCCCAAGCTTGACGATGAATTTGCAAAAGACCTGGGTTTTGAGAATCTGGAAAAGTTGAAAGAGGCAATGAGGCAGAATCTGAAGGCAAAATTGGAGCAGGATAGCGAAGCTGACCTGGAAGTTCAAGTTATAAACAGTATTTTAGACAGCGTGGATTTTGAAGTGCCTGAAACGCTCGTGAATTCAGAAAGAGAAAGATTGATAAAAGACGCGGATATGCGCATCAAGTACATGGAAGCGCTCCAGAAAAAAGAAAATCCGGATAAGAAATTTGCCCTGGAGGAAAAAGATAAAAAGGAGTTGGAAGAAAATGCTTTCAAGCAGGCGGCCCGCCAGGTAAAGGCATTTTTTATATTGGATAAGATTGCCCAGGCCGAGAAGATT
>JAGVFL010000068.1 GCA_020057645.1 Candidatus Omnitrophota bacterium | reverse complement strand
TGCAAAGCGCCGCCTCGTTAAATATTAATTTCCTCGCGCTTTTTGCTATCTTTGCCGGGCTTAAAAAAGGGCCTGTGTGGGGATTATTGATCGGCATATTCATAGGGGGGTTTGCGGAGATATTTTCATCTTCGGCCCTGGGTTTAAATCTCATGCTCTATAGCGGGATCGGGTTATTATCCGGGATAATCAAGCAGAAGCTATATTACAAAGAAGGCATAGTCATGGAGTTTCTTTTTTCATTTTTCGGGATGCTATTTTTTTATCTCGCGTATTTTGCGTTTACGAAAACAATCCAAACAGGGGTATTTTTTACAATCATTTTCTCAAGCCTCATCTCCCCTTTATTATTCAGGTTTATCGAATAATTTATTATGAGAACAAAGATACTGCAGATTTTTTTTACAATTCTTTTTGTCCTGGTAGGCGTATGGCTTTATTATCTTCAGATTATAAAAGGCCCTTTTTATAGCGGCCTCAGTTCCAGGAATAGCATTCGGCTTTTAAATATAACCGCCCCGCGCGGCAACATATACGACAGGCACGGAAAAATCATAGCCGGCAATACGCTTTCGTTCGGAGTCTTTATGGTTCCGCAGGAGGTGGATGATATAGACGCTGAGATGGAAGAGCTGTCCGCGATCCTGGGAGTTTCAAAAACCCTTCTTGAAAGAAATTATAAGCGCAATAGATCCGCTTCATTCGCGCCGTGCGAACTCATAAGAGGTATTTCAAAAAAGACAGCAATTTCGATAGAGGAATCCAGATTTGAAATGCCGGGCGTTCTAGTTAAAGAAGTGCCTTTTAGAAATTATTATTACAAAGAGGCTTTTAGCCACGCGATTGGATATATAGGCGAAATAGATCAGCTGGAACTCGAGCTTCTAAAGCCTTACGGCTATAATATAAAAGATATCATAGGCAAAGACGGCGTGGAGAGATTCTGCGATAGGATATTAAGGGGAAAAAACGGAGGCATGCAGATACAGGTTGACAATAGGGGCCGGCAGGTAAAGGTTATGAGTTATAGAAAACCAAAGAGCGGCAGAGATGTTTATCTCACATTCGATGCCGGGCTGCAAAAGAAAGTTTATAATCTTTTTAACGGCCGTAGAGGCGCCGCGATTTTCATGGATCCATGGAACGGAGAAATATTAAGCCTCGTAAGCAGTCCTTCTTACGATCCCAGCGGGGCCCTATCGGATGCCATGAGGGCGAAAGAACTGCCGCTTTTTAACAGGGCAATAATGGGGGTTTATCCTCCAGGGTCTATATTTAAAATTATTACAAGCATAGCTGCTCTTGAATCAAAAAAAATCAGGCCTGATACGGAGTTCACGTGCGCCGGTAAAATAAAAATTGGCAAGGATGAGCTTAACTGCTGGAATAGAGACGGGCATGGCGATGTAGATCTTGAAAAGGCCATTGCGTGGTCCTGTAATGTTTATTTTTGTCATGCGGGGCTTTTGACCGGCGCGGATAAGATAGCCGAATATGCAAATCTATTTGGATTAGGGAAGAAAACAGGCGTAGAACTTTTCGGAGAATCTTCCGGATTCGTGCCTTCAAAGGAATGGAAGAGGGTTGAGAAAAACCAGACATGGTATCCCGGCGACACCGTAAATTTTTCAATAGGCCAGGGCGATTTAATGGTAACGCCTTTACAGATAGCGCGCGTGGTTGCCGTTATTGCGAATTCCGGCGGCCTTGTTCGGCCTCATATATTGAAACGCATAGGAGATGCGGACGCCGCTAATTTTAAAATAGAGCCTCTCAAGTTAGTAAAGGAAGATATTGATGCGGTAAAGGCCGGAATGCGTCTGGTCGTAGAAGCCCCTGACGGGACAGGCAATAGAGTGTTCAATGAGACGGTTTCCGTCTCTGCAAAAACAGGGACGGTTCAGGTAGGCCCCGGCATCATGCCTCACGGCTGGTTCGTAGGGTTTGCGCCTTCCGAAAATCCAAAGATATGTTTTGTAGTTTTTCTAGAGAACGGAGGATCCGGCGGCGAAGAGCCTGCTGATATCGCAAAGCCGGCGCTCGAGTATTGGTTTAGAAATAACAACGGGGTAGCCAGGAATTAATTTATGCTGGAATTAAAAAAGCAGAGATACAAGGATTTCGACTGGGTATTATTAGGCGCGGCAGCAGCTATTTTTATAATAGGGCTTTTATTTCTTTTTAGCGCCATGTATTCAAAAAATATAGATTTTGTGATAAGGCAGATAGCGTGGTTTTTAATAGGGGGGTTATTTTTTATAGCGATAATAAATATAAATTACAGGAAAATAATAAGCCTGGGGTATGTGTTTTATTTTCTGGTGATTATTTTATTATTGTTTGTATTTTTCTTCGGGTCCAAGAGATTAGGCGCGCAGAGATGGCTTGAAGTAGGTTATTTTAATCTGCAGCCTTCCGAATTTGCAAAATTATTTATAACGCTTGCTTTGATCCAGTATCTCACGGAGCATAAGGTTGAAAAAGGAGTAGTAAATATTGCGGCGACTTTTCTTTTTATGCTCGCGCCTTTTGTATTGATACTTGCGCAGCCTGACCTCGGCACGGCTCTCATGCTGGTGCCGGTGTTTTTTACGCTTTTATATATCTGGGGGGCAAGGCTCAAGCACTTATTTTTTATAATAGGAGGCGGGTTGGTCATGTCTCCGCTCGGCTGGTTTTTATTAAAGGATTATCAGAAAGAACGGTTGATGGTATTTATGAACCCTGACATAGATCCTCTTGGAGCGGGATATACCGTTATACAATCCAGGATAGCGATCGGATCGGGCGGGGTATTCGGAAAAGGCTGGCTCAGCGGCAC
>JAGVFL010000168.1 GCA_020057645.1 Candidatus Omnitrophota bacterium | reverse complement strand
CTTTCACAGATTATTACAGCGAAGACGACAGGTTTGTGGAAAATAGCAAAATTATAGACGGAAAGGACCCTTCGCTTGGAAATGTCGGATTGGGGGTAAGATACGAGCTGATGGATAATCTCGCGTGGGAAGGCGTTTATGAAAGGACCAATGACCCGCAGGAAAGCCCTCGAGGGCTTTTTAACAATTCCTACGTAACCACGGAAACGAAGAATGGCATGCTGCTGGATAAAATGGTGCCATTTTTGTACGACCAGGGATTTTTTGACCTGCCTCCATATGATTATTACAGCATTTATAAAACAAAATTGATATACAGGCCATTCTCAAAACTTACAGGTATATTGAGTTTTACGCGCAATATAAATAAGCATACGATTGGTTTGGATGATAACGTAAATCATATCGGCCTGGAACTGGATTATCAACATAGCGAGAAACTTTCCTTTGGTTTCAAATACGCTTATTCAAAGGTTATAGACGCTTTCAGGCAGCACATCGGAGAAGGAGTGCATTACGACGGGCATCATAATATATTCGTAGAGATGGCTTATTCCATAGACGAGGATCAGGAGTTTATAATGGAGTTTGGAGAATTCGTGGGTTATACACCTGTAGAAGGCCTATATCAGATGGACAAGTGGGGTTTATCGACTTTGGATACACAGCATATATTCAGGGTGCATTATAATAGAAAATTTTAGCTAACAAGGAGGAGTTATGGCTATCAGAAAAGGCAGGATGTACGACAGTTATACGTTCTCAGACCACGAGAGAAAGAATTTCGCGATACTTGAACTTATCCGCAGAAACAGCCCTATCACGAGAGCTGATATCTCAAAGGTTACGGATCTGAATATAGTAACTGTTTCTAATTATATAAATAGCTACATTGGCAAGGGATTAATTTCAGAAGGGGGCATGGAGGCTTCTACCGGAGGCAGGAAGCCCACTGTCATTAAGTTAAATGACGACAGCGCGCATGCGATAGGGATCGATCTTGGCCACATGGATGCCTCCGGCGCAAACATGATAGGTTTGGTCACTGATCTCTCAGGGAGAGTTATAACCAAGTTGAAAAAGCTCAGGACAAAAGACTCCATGGATAAAATTATAGAGAGTTCGCTTGACCTTGTAGACGAATTGTCCAAGAAAAAAGGCGTGGATAAAAATAAGATAAAAGGCGTTGGCATAGGCGTGGGCGGAGTCATAGACGAACATCTCGGCACTGTAAGAGATTCTACCAAAAATGGCATAAGGACAAGTTACTTGTCCATAAAAGGAATGATTGAGCAGAGATTCGGCTTTCCTTCTTTTATAGGAAATGACGCGACGTTTGCCGCGTTCGGAGAAAAGATGCACGCCCTTCCCATGGATATACAGGACGCGATATACATGTATTCCGACGTAGGGAGCGGCATTATTATAAAAGGCGCGATGTATTGCGGCGCTTCGGGCAGCGCCGGAGAAATAAGAATCAATTATCCGCGTAACGGGGAATATCTGCAGGCTTCAAAGAACCTCTCTTACCTTCTCCCCACAGGGCTTGATCTTGGCCTGGTGAATCAGGTTAAAAAACTTATAAAAGAAGACGACGTCAAGACAAGGATAACAGAATTGTGCGATAATAAGCTAGACAGCATTACAGTAGATCATATAATAGAAGCGGCGAAGGCAGGGGACACTATAGCGATAGAGCTTTTGGAAGACGGGGCCGTGAATCTCGGGATAAGAATCGCGTATCTTGTAAATTTATTTAATCCGGAGATAGTGGTTATTGGCGGAGGCATTGAAAAAGCAGGGAGTTTGCTTTTAGAACCACTTAGAAGGACTGTGAGAAAATGGGCGTTTGAAGAGCCGGCTAATGTAGTTAAAATAATACCTGCGAGATTAGGCGAAGATTCCGTGGCATTAGGCGCGGCAAGTATTGTAATAAGAGATGTTTTTATACAGGCCTAACCTATTTTAGAATTAGAAAGGATGTGATTAATGCAACAAGAAATGCATCAGTCAACTCGCCATATAACAGCCCGCGAAGACCGCATTCCTATTTTTCAAAAAGCCATATACAGTATAGGAGGACTTGTTAATAGCCTTCAGGCTGCCGCTCTTGGAGCGATGGTCATTGTTTTGAACATTGGATTAGGTATGAATCCCGCTTTAGTAGGCCTGGTGGGAGCTCTTCCCCGCCTTGTCGACGCCATATCAGATCCTGTTACCGGTTACTTTTCAGATAATATCCGAACCCGATGGGGACGCCGCAGGCCTGTTATATTATTTGGAGCGATTACCGGAGGACTTTTCTACGCATTGATGTTCCAGCTATATAAGGGGCATAGCGAAAGTTTCTATTTCTGGTATTTCGCGGGGTTCCAGTCTCTCTATTTCCTTGGATTTACCTGTTTTTCAATCCCATGGATCGCACTAGGGTATGAAATGACACCAGATTATCATGAGCGAACACGACTGCAGGGGGCCAGCAACTTTATGGGTCAATTTGCATGGGTGATTGCTCCCTGGTTCTTCAAAATCATGGACAATAAGAGCATGTTCACAGATATTGTTCATGGAGCGCGAATCCTTTCAATATTTCTTGGGGCCTTTATGGTGGTTGGTGGTATACTTCCGGCTATTTTCAATAGAGAACGTTTCCATGACTTACCGAAACCTCAAAGAGAAAAGGGGGCTTGGAATGTTACGAAAGACTTCTTTAGAGGTTTTGCGATTACTTTCAAATGTCGTCCATTTGTTAAGCTTTGTGCGGCAACATTCTTGATCTTCAACGGATTTATGCTCGCTTCCGCATTTTCAGCCTATGTTATTTTCTTTTATGTTTATGCCGGCGATTATTCAAAAGGCGGGACATTGCTCGGTTGGTTTGGATCGATTAGTTCCGTGTGTACTTTCTGCGTTATCTTTT
>JAGVFL010000038.1 GCA_020057645.1 Candidatus Omnitrophota bacterium | reverse complement strand
TTTCGGCGCAGAATGACAAATTTCCAATGGCGAATGACAAAATGAATTCAGACGAGTCTGTTTTGAAACTTGTCCCGCGCAAAGAAGCTTATAACTGCGACATCCTCTATGGCACCAATAATGAATACGGTTTTGATTATCTTAGAGACAATATGGTTGTCAGAAAAGAAGAGATGGTCCAGCGGCCGTTAAATTATGCTATCGTGGACGAAGTGGACAGCATTCTTATAGACGAAGCGCGCACCCCGCTTATCATTTCAGGCCCGTCAGACGAGTCTACCGATAAATATTACACATGCGACAAAATCGTGCCGAGGCTTAAAGGCAGGGTTATTTTGGAAAAGGAAGAGATAGACGCGAAACATAAAGGCATAGACCTGTCAAAAGGCTATGATTACATAATAGACGAAAAGGCGAACACCGCGCATCTCACTGAAGAAGGTGAAATAAAGGCCGGCCAGATGTTAGGCATAGAAAATATGCACGATATATCTACGATGGAATACAGGCATCACATGATCCAGGCGTTAAAGGCCCGCAGCATCCTTTTCCAGAAAGACGTGGATTACGTCGTCAAGGATGGAGAAGTCATTATCGTGGATGAATTTACGGGCCGATTGATGCCGGGAAGAAGATGGTCAGACGGCCTGCACCAGGCAGTAGAGGCAAAAGAAGGCCTTAAGATAGAAAGAGAAAACCAGACCCTTGCCACGATCACTTTCCAGAATTATTTCAGGATGTATAAAAAACTGGCAGGCATGACAGGCACTGCAATGACAGAGGCCCAGGAATTCAGCCATATCTATAAACTAGACACGGTCTCAATACCTACTAACAGGCCTTTAGTAAGGAATAACTCTCCGGATGTAATTTACAAGACAGAGAAAGAAAAATTCAATGCAGTATGTAACGAGATAGAGGATTTGTATAAAAAAGGAAGGCCTGCGCTTGTCGGAACCATCTCGATAGAAAAATCAGAGCGTCTGAGTTCAATTTTAAAAAGGCGCAATATCCCTCATAATGTTTTGAACGCGAAGTATCACGAGATGGAAGCTACTATCGTGGCTCAGGCAGGCAAGTTGAACGGGATCACGATTGCTACGAATATGGCCGGCCGAGGCACAGACATTCTGCTCGGCGGCAATCCTGAATTCATGGTCAATGACTGGCTAAAGGCGAAAGGCATGGGGCCTAAAGATGTGAGCCAGGAGGAGCGGCAGAAATGGCTGGTTGAAGCGAGAGAAAAAATCAAAGAAGAACACGAAAAGGTCGTAGTTTTAGGCGGCTTACATATTATAGGGACAGAGCGCCACGAGTCACGCCGCGTAGATAATCAGCTGAGGGGGCGTTCCGGAAGGCAAGGCGACCCGGGTTCGTCTAGGTTTTATATATCTTTAGAAGATGAACTGATGCGGCTTTTTGGTTCAGACAGGATATCTTCAATTTACGACAAGCTTGGCATAGAAGAGGGGCAGGACATACAGCACCCGCTTATAAGCAGGGCTATCGAAGTTGCTCAGAAAAGAGTGGAACAGCATAATTTTGACATACGCAAGCATGTCCTTGAATACGACAACGTCATGAATAAACAGAGAGAAGTCATATACGAAGAGAGAAAAAATATTCTCATGGGCGAGAAAGCCCGGTCGCATGTTTACGAGATCATAGAAGAGGTATTAGACGAAGCGATAATGATGTACATGAATCCTGACGTGCACCGCGCTGATTGGAAATACGCGGAATTCAACGAATGGTTATGGTCAAAATTTAATATAAGAATACAAAATATAGAAGAGATGGCCGAGGGAAAAGACGCAGAGGGCATACTGGATTATTTGATTGAAACAGTAAAATCAGCGTACCTGGACAAAGAAAAAAACATGCCTCAGGGATTAATGGCGCATCTTGAAAAGATGATCATGCTCCAGGTAATTGACACGAAATGGAAAGACCATCTTTACGCAATGGATAATCTGAGAGAAGGCATAGGCCTTCGCGCGTACGGCCAGCGCGATCCTCTCGTAGAATATCAGCACGAAGGTTATGACATGTTCATGGCAGTGATAGACAGCGTGAAACATGAAACAATAGAGTTTTTATTCAAAGTCCATGCAGTAAGAGAAGAAAGTCCTTTGAGAGGGGTATTTCAGTCCCTGCCGCAGGAATTTGTAAAATCAGAGGCAGTGCCAATGTCTAGGATTCCGGCGCCTCAAGCGCAAAGCGGAGAAGAGTTTCAGGAAGAATCTTCCGAAGAAGCCCCTTCCGCGGAACAATATAAACGCTCAGAGCCGAAAGTCGGACGCAATGACCCATGCCCGTGCGGGAAAGTAGACTCTAAAACCGGCAAACCGTTGAAATATAAAAAATGCTGTGGAAAATAATATTATCCGCCCTGCTTTTAATTTTTTCTTTCCCGAATTTTAATCTTAGTTTGCTTGCTTTTATCGGTTTTATCCCGCTTTTTTTTGCAATTGAGAACAAAACCCCCAAAAAAAGCTTTCTAATTTCCTATATAATGGGGTTTATTTTTTATTTAGGAACCCTATACTGGCTTTACCATGTGACAACAATAGGTTTGATTGGTTTATGTTTGTGCCTGGCTTTTTATTTTGGAATTTTTGGAATAGCTATCAGTCGTTTCGGTATTTTGATAGCTCCGATTGCCTGGATAATTCTTGAGTATATTCAGTCACACCTTTTTACAGGTTTTGGCTGGGCATTATTGGGTTATTCGCAGTATAAAAATTTGCCTCTAATCCAGATAGCTGATTTTTCAGGCGTATACGGCGTGTCGTTCGTGATAATGATGGTGAATGTGAGCATATATATGTCATTGCGAGCGAAGCGAAGCAATCTGTTGAGATTGCTTTGGGCTCTGCCCTCGCAACGACTTCGTCGGATTGCTTCGTCAACCTTCAGCTTCCTCGCAATGACAATTTTAATTTTGGCTGCAAGTTATACTTACGGATTTTTCAGGCTCAATGAAAGACAGGACGCGAACTCAATAAAGGTTTCTGTTATACAAGGCAATATCCCGCAGGAGCTTAAATGGGACCCTGAAGCCCAGGGCATGATAATAGAGAAATATGTCGCCCTGACAAAAATGTCAGCCTTGGATAATCCTGATCTAATAGTTTGGCCAGAGACCTCTTTTCCCGGATTTTTTGAGATAGACAGGGAAATGACTGACAAGGTCTTGAACATGGCAAGGGAGATCAAGATTCCGATTTTAGCAGGTGTAAACACAGAGAGAGATGAAAGATATTTTAATAGCGCGGTTTTAATTTCAGGCGAAGGAAATATTATGGATAAATATGATAAAATTCATCTCGTGCCATTCGGAGAATATGTTCCGTTTTCGAATAAATTTCCGGCGCTTCATAAATTAGTTTTAGGCGAGCTTGGAGAATTTACCCCGGGGCAGGATTTTAAAACGTTTAATCTCAAACCACAAACTACAAACCACGAATCACGAACGACGAACGACGAAACCAGATTTGCCACTCTTATTTGTTTCGAAGACATTTTTCCGGAACTGGCCAAAGAATTTGTTAAAAATGGGGCAAAATTCCTAGTTGTTATTACAAACGACGCATGGTACGGCAAAAGCGGGGCAGCGTACCAGCACACGGCGTGCTCGGTTTTCCGCGCAATCGAAAACCGCGTCCCTATTGTCCGCTGCGCCAATACAGGCTATTCCTGCTTCATAGACTCAAAAGGTAAAATCTATGACAGCGTAGAAGAAAAAAAATCTCACCTATTTATCACCGGTTATAAAACTTCAATAGTAAAGATTAAATGAAAGTAGGGAACGGTCGCGACCGTTCCCTACTTTCATTGCCCGATCCGAGCAGGGAATCCATCCTATTTATATTGACACTATATAGCATATATTATATAATTGAGCAGTCTGGGAGTTTTTTTATAATGTAGACTGCTCATCCTGAGCGAAGCGAAGGATCTCCATGGAAGAAATGAATGAATTAGTAAAACAGCGTATTGATAAGTTGAGCGCTATCAAAGAGATAGGTATTGAGCCGTATGGCAGGAAATTTGATAAGCCTGTTAATATAGAAATATTGCTTAAAGAATCCAAAGAGGGTGATTTGGTTCAGACAGCAGGCCGTATTACTGCTTTAAGAGAACATGGCAAGAGCAGCTTTTTTGACCTCAGAGATTCAAGTTCCAAAATCCAGGCATATATCAAAGCAGACGTTGTAGGAAAGGATATATATGCTAATATACTTAAAAGATTAGATATAGGTGATATATTGGGTGTTAAGGGGAAACTTTTTAAGACCCACACA
>JAGVFL010000064.1 GCA_020057645.1 Candidatus Omnitrophota bacterium | reverse complement strand
CAAAGGCGATAACCTGGAGAAAATATTTGAGGCGGTTTAACCATGGATAGAGACGCATTATATTTTCATTTTGCAAATCTGGGGCTCGTAATCATAGGGATTTTGAGTATTCAAAAAGCAGTCAACCCTATCATAACAGCCCTCTTGGTTTTAGGAAGCATAGGCGGGTTTTTATTCAGCTGGTATGTCAGAAATTCAAGGCCGCCGCATATTGATACTTTCATAGGGATGCTTTCGCTCGCCAGCGTAGTAGTTGTTCTCAGTAGATTATACGAAACAGATATAAATTTTGAGAATGTGCTCAAGATTTTCTCAATCGCCCTTACGTGGCTCAGCCTTTTTCAAGCGTTTGGGCTCAAAGCGCAAAAAAACTATAACCTCCTCCAGATTATTTCCGCGTCTCTATTGATTTCCTCTGTAGGCATGGCGCTCGAAAAGGAAACTATTTATGTCTTATATTTAGCTGTTTTTTTATTTATGTTGATTTTTACAATGAGGCTGGATCTGGTGTGCAAGAAGAAGAATCGAGGCTCTATAATAATAGGAGATAGCGACGAGGTAATGAGTTTATGGCATCAGATAAAGGTCGGCGCGATCATGTTTTCTATTATTCTGACGTTATCCGCGCTGGTATATCCCGCTGTCCCGAAATTCAATAACCTTTCTTTAAGCTGGATACCATCCACGCTGCTAGGATTGCCCGAAAAAGTGCCGCTTTTAAAATTACTGCTGTTTGCAGATAAGACCATAAAAGACGCGAAAGTTAAGAAAGAGCAGGCGGTAGATGATGGCACTAAAAAAAGAGAAACAGCAGCAAGTGTGCTTAAAAGGAAAAAGTATGAAGACAAGAAAAAAGAAGAATTTCAAGAAAAGAAAGAGGAAGAGACGGAAAGATTTAAGGCAAGCGATTTCAGCAGAGATATCGACGCTTTAAAGGTAGAATCCCTTGCGATAGATACGGATAGAAGCGAGCTGCCGCTTGATCGGCAAGCTGTTGTTGTCGCAAAGGTTAAACTGACCGATGGGTCTGTGATTTTTGCCACAAAACTTGTAGACTGGAAAGTTACCGGAACCGCGAAGATCACCATAGATAAAGACGGGAATATAACGCCTAAAGAAGAAGGCTATGTTCGGATATCCGCAACTTATATGGGCGTATTCAGCAATGACGCGTATGTAAAAATAACGCAGCCTGTTAAGCCAAAGAAGAAAAAAGGATTTTTATTTTACTTTATCATTTTATTGTTATGGCTTCTGGCGCTGGCTCTTGTGATTTTTTCAATCAGGGTTTTTATAAGGTCGCGGAAATTAGCCAAGATGTTCAAAAATAACCCGAAAGAATTTATAAAAGAGGTGTATTCCGTATTGTGCGGGGCCTTTAAAATTTACGGCATCCCAAAATTCGACTATGTTTCTTACAGGGAATTCTATGGTATCGCAAGAGAGCTTGTTTCCGCTAATCCTGGACCCATGCAGGCGTTGACTGAAGAATTTTTAGAAGCGCGGTTTTCAAACCACGTGATCTACGCCCAGAATTCGCGGAAAGCGATTCAGTTATTCCGCGAAGTAAAAGATGTAGTCCTGGAAAAGGAAGAGCGGAACAAGTTTTGGAAAGGTTTTCTATTCAGGCTATACGTATTTGATATATCGTTGGTCCCTATTGCTTGACTTTACGGTAAATTTGCTGTATTATACTCAGAACAATTAAAAAATCGGAGGTATGAAATGGGTGAGTGGGTTGGAAGAGGCAGAAAAGCGAGAAGGTGTTATGGTTTTGACGAGATAGCCCTTGTTCCCGGCTCTGTTACGATAAATCCCAAAGAGGTAGATACCAGCTGGGAACTTGCAGGCAAGAAATATAAGGTCCCTATCCTTGCCGCTGCAATGGACGGGGTAGTGGACGTTAAGTTTGTAATAGAAATGTCCAGGCTTGGCGGCATAGCGGTACTGAACCTGAATGGCGTGCAGATGCGCTATGAGGATCCGGGAGAAGTTCTTGAAAAAATATCTAAAGCAAGCCCTGAAGAAGCCACGAAACTAGTCCAGTCCCTTTATTTAAAGCCGGTGCAGGTAAAACTTATCGCTAAAAGGATCAAGGAGATAAAAAGCAAAAAAGGCGTGGCTGTGGTAAGCGCGATTCCTCAGGACGCTGAGAAATTCGGAAAGATTGCCCAGGATTCAGGCGCGGATATTTTTGTAATCCAGTCAACCGTTATCAGCGTAAAACATATTTCAAGCGAGTATGAAGTCGTGGACCTTGCGAAATTCATAAAATCAATGAAGATACCTGTGATTCTCGGGAACTGCGTTACGTATTCCGTTGCGCTGGAACTTATGGAGGCAGGGCCGAGTGCGGTTCTTGTGGGCATAGGGCCGGGCGCAGCCTGCACTACCCGCGGAGTCCTAGGGATAGGCGTGCCTCAGGTAACGGCAACTTCAGACGTCGCGGCGGCAAGGGATTTCTATTATAAGAAAACCGCGAAATACATACCGATCATTACAGACGGCGGCATGGATTCCGGCGGAGATATATGCAAGGCATTTGCCTGCGGGGCAGACGCGGTAATGGTTGGTTCTGCTTTCGCAAGGGCTAAAGAGGCCCCGGGCAAAGGTTATCACTGGGGCATGGCAACGCCTCACGCTAATCTGCCGCGCGGAACAAGAATTCACGTTGGAACTACCGGGACTCTGGAAGAGATACTCCTGGGCCCAGCGAAGCTTGACGACGGTTCTCAGAATTTAGTAGGCGCTCTCATGACTTCAATGGGAAATCTCGGAGCCAGAAATATAAGAGAAATGCAACTGACAGATATCATAATTGCCCCATCTATCAAGACCGAAGGTAAGATAATGCAGAGGGTTCAAAGAGTCGGTATGGGGAAATGATTATAAATGATTCACTCAGATTTTGTCCATCTTCACGTCCACACGCAGTATAGCCTTCTCGACGGCGCCTGCCTGATAAATGGTCTTACGGATCTGGCAAGACGCATGAAAATGCCTGCCTGCGCAATAACAGACCACGGCAACATGTTCGGCGCCATAGAATTTTACCAGTCTTGTTTAAAAAACGGAATAAAACCCATAATAGGGTCAGAGGTTTACATTGCCCCCAAGGGCAGGCTTGATAAAACTTTTTCCGCAAGAGAAGAGACTGCGAATCACCTGATCCTGCTCGCAAGGGATGAATCAGGATATAAAAATTTAATGAAATTAGTTTCTATCGGTTATTTGGAAGGATTTTATTACAAGCCAAGGATTGATAAAGAGGTGCTGGCTGAGTATTCAAAAGGATTGATAGGGCTCTCAAGCTGCTTGAAAGGCGAAATCCCGCGTTCTGTAATGGACAATAAAGAAGAAAAGGCCAGGCATCTCGCTGCCGAATATCGGGACATTCTCGGCAAAGAAAATTTTTATTTTGAATTGCAGGATAATTCCATTCCGGAGCAGAAAGAAGTAAATAAAGAACTTATAAGATTGGGCAGGGAACTGGGCATAGGCCTTGTAGCCACGAATGACGTGCATTATCTTACCAGAGATAGCGCAAAGGCTCACGAAGCGCTTCTTTGCATACAGACTCAGACCACGCTTGACGATCCCAACCGCATGAGACTCCAGACAGACCAGTTTTATTTCAAGTCCAGCGACGAGATGAAAACGCTTTTCAAGGACGTGCCGGAAGCTATCTCGAATACGATAGAGATAGCCGAGAGATGCAACCTTGAGTTGGATTTCAAGAAAACGTTTCTTCCTCATTATACTATTCCGGAAGGCATGACGCGCGAAAAATACCTAAGAGACCTTTGTGAGCAGAATCTGGAGAAAAGATATCCTGTAGGGGAGGGTTTTAAACCCTCCCCTACGATAAGGGACAGGTTAGATAATGAACTCAAGGTCATTACTAAAGCCGGTTACACGAGCTATTTCCTCATAGTGTGGGATTTCATCAATTACGCGAAATCAAAAGGCATAGCAGTGGGTCCGGGAAGAGGTTCTGCCGCGGGAAGCATTGTCAGTTATCTCCTGGGAATAACAGACATAGACCCCCTGAAATATAATCTTCTATTTGAAAGATTCTTGAATTCCGAGCGCGTCAGCATGCCTGATATAGACATTGATTTCTGTTATGAAAAAAGAGGCGAGGTTATAGATTATGTCATCCAGAAATACGGCAAGGATAACGTGGCTCAGATCATAACGTTCGGGACCATGGCAGCCAAGGCTGTCATAAGAGATACGGGAAGGGCAATGAACATCCCTTATGCGGACGTGGATAAAATAGCGAAACTTGTGCCGATGGACCCTGACATGACCTTGGAGATCGCGCTTGACAAGGAGCCTGAACTTGCGAGACTCTATAAAGAAGATTCAAAAGTCAGAGAGCTCATTGATATCTCGAAAAAACTCGAAGGCCTCACGCGTCACGCATCTACTCACGCCGCAGGCGTTGTCATAAGCGAAGACGCCCTGACAAATCACGCGCCGCTTTTCAAAACAAGCGATGGCCAGATCTCTACCGGTTACGCAATGGGTTCGCT
>JAGVFL010000063.1 GCA_020057645.1 Candidatus Omnitrophota bacterium | reverse complement strand
TCTGTTTTGATCGAAACGGGGAAAATGCCTACCTGCAGCACCAGGGTGTTTCCGACGCTTTCACTCGCCACATAGCCCAATTTAACCAGTATTCTGGCAAGCCGCTCATTGGTATTGAGCTGTTCGTCAAGCGCCGCGCGAATCTTGCGATCGTCTAAAAGACCTATGTTCTTTACAACTTCTTTTACGATCTCCCGCTGTCTTATCATATGATATTTTTAAGAGGCATATTTCTTCTGGAAGCGGCTTTCCGGCAATCGCTGTATTCCGGAGAAACCCTGACAAGTTCTCTGCCTATATATCCCTCGTTCATCCTTATCTTCCCGTCCATACTTTTTTTCCTGATAAGTTTTAACCTTTTTGCTTCATGGTATCTTATGCCGAAACTGGTTGTCTCTCTGAATACCACCTCGGCTGTTTTTTTTAATTTATTTTTCGGAACCAGCGCCGTGAGCAAAATGCCCGGCCTTACTTTTTTCATCTGGACAGGAACAAGAAAAACCTCCAGCGCGCCTGCTTTATAAAGTTTCTCAAAAACCGTTTCGTAAACAACAGGGCTCATGTCGTCTATATTTGTTTCCATGACATATATGCTGTCTTTCAAGAACTTTTTTGCCATAAGCACGCTGTTCATTTGTTAATCAAGCTTGCGAAATAACCTGCGCCGAATCCATTGTCAATATTCACGACCGCGACCCCCGGAGAACAGGAATTCATCATTGTAAGTAAAGGCGCGATGCCTTTGAAACTGGAACCATAACCAACGCTCGTGGGCACTGCAATAACAGGCTTATCCGTAAGGCCTCCTATAACGCTTCCCAGGGCGCCCTCCATGCCTGCCACTACTATGATGACGTTGGCCTTTGAAATTTCAGGAAGTTTATCCAGCAGGCGGTGTATCCCCGCAACACCTACGTCGTAAATAGTCTTTACCTTGTTTCCCATGACTTCCAGGGTGGTCCTGGCTTCTTCGGCCACAGGGATATCGCTGGTGCCGGCCGTTAATATTAAAACTGTTTTCTTGTTTTTCAATCCGCCTTTTTTCAGGTATATGATCCTTCCGGCCTCATTATATTTTAATGCAGGAAAGGTTTTCTTTAAAAAATCGTACAGAGATTTATTGGCGCGGGTAAGGAGTATCGGATTTTTGTGTTTCAAGAGCGCTTCGGTTATTTTCTTCACATGTTTATGGGTTTTGTTTTCACAATAAACAACCTCTCCGAAACCCTTGCGAAAAGCCCTGTGATGGTCCAGCCTGACGAACCCCATGTTTTCGTAAGGAAGGTTTTTAAGCTCGCGGAACGCGCTGTTTACAGATATCTTTTTAGAATGAAGCTTATCCAATATTCTCTTTAAATATCTTGCGGAATTCATTTTTATTTTTGTAGGGAACGGTTTGAAACCGTTCCCTACTTAAATATGAAATATAAAATAACAATTATTGCAATACAAGAATATATGTAAAAATCATTGAAATAGAAAAAGTCCCTGATGTTGTCAAAGTTACTGCTGCTGTAATTTTTGTTACTTCTTGTTATACCTTTTCTGCGGTATGCTTCCAGATCATCTACTTTGAATCTGGTATATATCCCTCCTATTTTATATGCGGTAATTTGATGAGTCTTGGATAAATCATCAAGTTCATTTTCCGCAATACCCAGATATCCCGCCGCTTCTTTTGATGTCAAAAACCTTTTCATCATGGCTGTATTAACGCCTCATTCTCAAATAAGGTGACACTCTGACAATGTCAGAGTGTCACCTTATTTTGTTTTTTCCTTCGCAATCCACTCTTCTATTTTGGGCCGTTCAAATTTCCAGTCATTGCCTTCTTTGAAAGCAGGTATCTTCCCTGAATTTGCCCATTCAAGTATGTTAGAAACCTCTACCTCTAAGTATCTTGCAAGCTCTTCTATGTTGAGAATATTGCCTTTCAAGCCTGCCCCGGTAAGCATCTGGCATTTTCCGTGAATAACAGCGCCTGTTTCTACGCTAAGTCTCGGCGTGGTTATATCGCCTACAATATGGGCGCTGGAAAGAACTTTTAAACTATTGCTAGCGACAATATTGCCGGTGAGTTTTCCGCTTATTATTATCTCATCTCCGTTTATATCCGCCCGGATAGAAGCATTCTCGCCTATTGTCAAGCTGCCTTTTGTGTCAAGCTTGCCTTCAAAATTACCATTTATCCTTAAATTCACAGGATCTTTAAACATGAGAGTTCCCTGCATGCTAGCATCTACATCTAAAAGCTTCTTTTCATTCTTATCCCGTTTCAGCATACGTCCCTCCTTTCTTTCTGCTAAGTTGACACTCTGACATTGTCAGAGTGTCACCTTATTTGCCTGCTATTTGTCTTCCTCTATAGGAATTTTGCGCAAAAAATATAACGTAGCAAACGCTATGATAGCAGTTGCCCAGCCGGCTATGTAAAATCCACAGCCAACCGCCAATCCTATACCTGAAACAGTCCAAAGGCTCGCTGCTGTAGTAAGCCCTCTCACAGACTCGCCCGAACGAATAATGGTTCCTGCGCCTAAAAATCCTATACCTGTCACTACTCCTGCGGCTATTCTAGCAGGGTCCACAGGCGCTTTGCCTGCGTAAATCTCAAATATATAAATAGAAACAAGCATTATAAGGCTAGATCCTATGCTTACGAGTATGTGTGTCCTGAAACCAGCCATCCGCCTATTGTGCTTTTCTCTCTCAAAACCTATGATGCCGCCCAGCGCTGCGGCAAGGAACAACCGCCATACTACCTGAGTATCAGTTAACATAGCCATAATCCTCCATTAGTTATCCACACAGTAGGGCAGGTTTAAACCTGCCCTCGGGACGAGGGACATATATCACACCCTAGCTGTTATATCAAGCGACGCTTTTATGCCTTTTTTATATAGCCTATATCCGAGTCCTGCGATCATTGCCGCGTTATCCGAACATAAACCCAGAGGAGGAAAATACAATTTAAAATCTTTATACCTGGCCTCTCTCTGCATCATTTCTCTGAATCTGGAATTTGCGCTTACCCCTCCTCCCACGGCAAAAGATTTTATTTTATATTTCTCCATTGCCTTTATGGAATTTTCTACGATAACTCTTAAAACAGACTCTTGAAAACTAGCCGCAATATTTCGTCGTTCGTCGTTCGTCATTCGTCGTTCGTTTTTTACATAGTACAACACTGCTGTCTTAATCCCGCTAAAGCTAAAATCTAAAGTGCCGTTTATAGCCCTGCACGTGAATCTTATCGCGTCAGGGTTTCCTTTTTTTGCAAGAGTGTCAATAACAGGTCCTCCCGGATAGCCAAGCCCCAGGATCTTGGCAACCTTGTCATATGCTTCGCCCGCCGCATCGTCAACCGTATCTCCCAGCAATTCAAACCTGTCAAAATCCTCTATCAGATACAGTCTTGTGTGCCCTCCTGAAATAACAAGGCCTATAAAAGGAAAACGAGGCGCGTCTTTTATCATGATAGCGGAATATATGTGGGCTCTCAGATGGTCTACGGCAATAAGCGGCTTATTAAGATAATAACTCATGGCCTTAGCGCATGAGATGCCTGTTAAAAGCGCGCCCATCAGTCCCGGCCCATCCGTCACTGCTACCGCGTCTATGTCTTTTATCTTAAGGCCCGCGTTGTATAAAGAACGGTTTATTACCTTGTCTATATTTTCTACGTGATGCCTGGTCGCTATTTCAGGCACCACTCCGCCGAATTTCTTATGATATTCAAGGCTGGACGAAACAACGTTTGATAAAATGTATTCGCCGTCTTTTACAATACTCGCCGACGTCTCATCGCAGGAAGTCTCAATGCCTAGAATTAGCATATAAAATCAAAAAGGTTAAGATTAAGATTGAGATTAAGCAATATCCTCAACCTTAACCTTAATCTCAGCCTTCCGCTATTTTCCACCATATATCACTATTCCCTTTAAAACATCCACTGCTCTGGAAAGCTGATTATCCAGTTCTTTTTTCTTTTTCTCCTCCGCCTTTTCTTGCTCCGTCTTTTCTTTGCCTTCTATTAATTTTTCAAACAAGGCTGTTTCTTTATCCACTTCTTTATCTTTTTGAGAGCGCTCTTCGTATTCAACTATAATATCCGGCATTATGCCTTCCCCGTGAATGGAGCGGCCTTTCGGCGTAAAATATTTACTCGTAGTAAGTCTTACCGCGGAACCGTCTGACATGGGCACAACTGTCTGAACAGAACCCTTGCCGAAACTTTTAGTGCCTATAAGAAGACCCCTTTTATAGTCCTGCAAAGCGCCGGCTACGATTTCAGACGCGGACGCGCTGCCCCCGTTGATAAGCACTATTATAGGATAATCCAAATGCTTGTTTTTATTTTTTGACTTGAACTCAAGATTCTGGTTTTCAACTCTTCCTTTAGTGGTGACGACTACCTTGCCTTCTTCCAAAAATTTTCCTGCCACGTCAACTGCCACGTCCAGGAGTCCGCCGGGATTATTCCTGAGGTCCAGCACAAGCCCTTTTAGATTTTCTGCCTCTATCTTTTTCAGCGCCTCCGATAAATCCTTAGGCGTGTTTTCCTGAAACACGCTAAGCCTGATATAACCAATGCCCGGCTCCAGCATTTCCGCTTTTTTAATACTAGCTATTTTAATTATCGATCTGGTTATCGTGAATTCCAGAAGTTTCCTGTCAGGCTCCCTGAGAAGTATGATAGTTACGTCCGTGCCGGGCTTACCTCTCAGTTTTTTGACTGCTTCTATGAGCGTAATGTCTTTTACGATAGTGCCGTCTATTTTCACTATTTTATCCCCTGCTTTAAGTCCTGCCTTATCCGCAGGCGTATCATCAATAGGCGATATTATTGTAAGGAGTTCGTCTTTCAGGGTAATCTCTATGCCTATACCTCCGAATTCGCCTTCTGTTTCTACCTTCATTTCATTATACGTATCAGGGTCCATGAATTGACTGTAAGGATCCAAAGAAGCCAGCATCCCTTTGAGCGCGCCATATATAAGATCCTTTGGTTTTTTCTCTTCAACGTAATTAGCTCGGATTTCGCTCACTGCGTCTGAGAAAAGCTCGAGCTCTTTATAAAGATCATCTGTTTTCTTGCGGTCTTGGGTTTCTGCAAAACCTATATGATGGATTAACATGCCTATTACAAAACTTGCTATAACAACCGGTAGTATTATCCTCTTCTTCATTTCGCTCCTTTCAGTTTTTCCCTCAACATCTCATTTACTTTATTAGGATCTGCCCTGCCCTTTGTCTTCTGCATTACCTTTCCCACGAGAAACATTACGGCATTGTCCTTGCCGCCCTTAAAATCTTCCACAGACTTTGGGTTTTCGGAAATAGCATGACTTATAGCTGTTTCCAATAAATTGACGTCGGAAATCTGTTCGAGGCCTTTTTCTTTTACTAATTTTTCAGGGGCATTGCCTGTCTGTATGATTTCTATTAAAAGCGTCTTTGCGACCTTTCCCGTGATAATCCCTCCGTCGATCATTTTAAGCATACCTGACAGCTGAACCGGTTTCAAGTTTAAATCTTTTATCGATATATTGCTGCCTTTCATGTGCGCGGAAATGTCTCCCATCAGCCAGTTAGCGATTGTTTTTGCATTGCCGTATAAAGCCGCGCATTCTTCAAAATAATCCGCAACGTCTTTTTCAGAAGCCATTATTGCGGCATCGTAATTTGAAAGCCGGTAGTCTTTTATAAATCTGTTCTTTTTAGGTTCGGGAAGCTCTGGCATATCTTTTGCAATAGCGTTCAAGAAGCTTTCTTCAAAATCAAAAGGCGAGAGATCAGGCTCCGGAAAATACCTGTAATCGTGCGCTTCTTCTTTTGACCTCATCGGCTCCGTAATGCCCTTTTCCGCGTTATAAAGACGGGTTTCCTGGATAACCCTTTCTCCGGATTCCAATAAATCCGCCTGGCGCCGGCCCTCATATTCAAGCGCGGATTTAACGCCTCTGAATGAATTCATATTTTTTATCTCTGTCTTTACGCCAAGTTCCTTGCCGCCTTTTTTTCTGAGGGATATATTCGCGTCGCATCTGAGACTGCCTTCTTCCATATTGCAATCAGAGACATCCAAGTATTCTAAAATTGACTTCAAAGCCGTAAGATAGAGATACGCTTCTTCCGGCGAATTCATGTCAGGCTCGCTTACTATTTCCAGCAAAGGAATGCCTGACCTGTTAAAATCTATCAGGCTCGAGTCTTTTT
>JAGVFL010000019.1 GCA_020057645.1 Candidatus Omnitrophota bacterium | reverse complement strand
GTATTCTTGAATCTAAATTTATCTCACTTGCGTTTGTAAAAGCGCTATTGGGCTCTAATTCCTGAATTGCCTGATAAATAGCCGGGTTTACTGTGTCATTAAAAACATTCTCGCCTTCATTTATTTGTATATTCTTTGATATATTGCCGGGCGAAACAGTCAAAAGATAGCTTCCGACAGGCAGATATTTAAATTTAAACAGGCTATCGCCTGAAGTTACGGCGAACCTGGCTGACACGTCTGAACCGGAAACGCTCACAGGTTCCAGTGTAATGGTTGAGCCTATTGAATTTTCAATAACGCCGGACAAATTCCCATATCTTGAAGGCATTAAGCTTATATCCAGATTATTATTCCCCGGAAAGATTTCCATATCTCTTGAAATTGCGTCAAAGCCCGGGGCTTTTATATTAATATTGCGCTTGCCCTTATTAAGATTTCTCAGCCTGTATTTGCCGTCTTTATTTGTAAAAATACCGTCTATTGCGGCGCCTTTTATAGCAGATCCTTTATCATCCCTTATTACCCCGCACAATTCCCATGAATTCAATTCCGGAAAAACCCTGATATCAAGGGAGCTGTTTTCTATGTTCTCTCCTCTATTGATAATCTTGACACTGCCTGATATAGGTTGATTTTTCGGATAATTATTTTCTATATTTATAATTAAATCCGAGTCCGCCCCGGAAATACTATAAGATTCTGCGGGATACTCTATGTCGCCGTCATAAATTAAAGGCTCCGGCACTTCAAAGGATACGCTCTTAAACCCGATAAGCCTGGAATTTGAAAACGCGCTGAGTTTAACCCCGCACATTCCTTTTGAAACATCTTCCGGTATTGCAAAACTCTGAGGCCAGGACCCAGAGCCAAGTTCAATTAATCTGATTTCTGAAGAGCTATAATAAATCTGCTTATTGTTTGAGTCGGTTACATCGAGAACAGCTGAAATATTAAGCGCGACGCTGGTTTTATTTTTCAGGTTTATGCTCAGCGGCACAGTTTCGCCCGGCAGATATTGTTCTTTATCAGCGCTTACTGTTATTTCTACGCCCGGCTCAAAGACATTTATGCCCCTCTCGGCTTTACCTATAAAAACATTCTGCGAGGAATAAAAATAAGAACTTAATAGGTCTAGCGAGCCGGCGGTTATCTGCTTATCAAATGAAATTGTCTTATTGGCGGGAACCGCGACTACGTCATTAAATTCTATTTTATGATGCGGGAGATTCGCCTTGTATCTTATCGTCTCATCTTTAGCGGTATTATTTCTTATATGGAATGTAAACACGGCGACGTTACCTGAAACATAATTTTCACTGTCGCTTGTTATATCAAAGGTAAAGTCAGGGTTCTGCATAATGCCCGGCGGAGGCCGGCTAAAAGAAAAATAAAAACCTTCTGACTGAGGCTGGATAACTTCAGAATCTGCGTTGTAAAGAATGTAGTCCACGGAATAAATTCCCGGCTTCTCCAGGGCTAGATTCGATTTATATATTGCTTCATCTGAAATATTTTTTTCTAAAATGCTGCCTTCCGGAGATTTTAAAATCATTTCCATCTTGTTAAAATCCCTGCTTACTTGAATTTGTTTTTCAAATTCTTCTCCGGCTTTATATTCCTGCAAATCCCTGCTTAATTTCGCCCACCTTAAAAGATCTCTTATCAGATTAATCTCTGAAACGCTTGCCTGGCCATTTAAATAACCCCAGTCTGAATAAAGAGACGCCGCTATTACCGCGCCTTTTTCAAAATTATACATAAGCATTGCCGGCATTTGATTTTTTGACCTCCTAAGTAAAACATTAGCGCCATCCGGGTAATCTGTAAAATAGCCGTCCAGTTTTACATCAGGGTATAATTCATTTTGCGAACTAAGTACCTGGTGAAAATTTTCAATATAAGCGGCTTTTGTATAACAGGACGCGTCTTCCTGCCAGCCGTATGCTTTGATTTTTTGTCCCGGAAGGGCATTAAAATCATAGCCGTACTGCTGGGAAAAACATATGACAGTTCCGCCATTTTTTACATATTCTGAAAGCTTATTTTTAAATATTGCTGAATGAGAAAGGCCTGAAAGCCCGCCGGTAGGAATCACCAAGACCTTTTGCTCATCCAGTATATAAGGTTCGAATGTCTGGTCTATAATTCTTACCGGTTCTCCGACCTTTTCTATGATTAACTTCCTCATTTCGTTGTAATAACCGTTTGCCAATACCGCTATGTCCGGGGATTCCAAATATTCTCTCGACGCATACATATAATAGTCATGGAGAAGCTTGTTTTTCCGGCCCAGCGCTTCATCCCATTTATCAATAACGCTGTCAACATTATTACCCGTTGAAATTTCTGATTGAGCGTCTTTAAAAATAGACAGTATCTCCCAGTATTTTAACAAATATGCCTTGTTCTTTTTGGCCGCGATTCTTAAATACAAATCAAAAAGTTTAGCCGGGCTTATGTCTACGCCTTTTGCAAAATCTACCGCGTCAAACGTGTCATCAGGATGGTCTATGCCAGGGCCTGACAAAAATGCCAATTGTTTATTTTTATAAGGTTTAAACCTGTTGAAAAAATTGCTGCTATCGCCTTTTTCTAATTTATTCAGTATTGCTGTCAAGGCTGTTTCGCTGCTGCAGAAATTAAAGTGGTCTATGCCCAGAAAATATTCATAACCTATATCATCTCTTTTTCCTATTACAGGGCTCCAATCGCCTACCACCCAGTCTTCGCTGCCTATGGCAATAAATGTTTTTATCCGTTTATCAGGCCCAAGATCCTGTATGCTTTTTAAGAACATGCTGTCGGGCAATAATTCTTTTCTCAAATTTTCGGATTCCATGCGGCTGCCCGGAATCCAGATTTTATTCTCCGCTACTTCCAGGGCATATTGATAGGCGGTTATGCTCTGGGTAAAAACCGATGGAATTACACTTAAAATATTTTTCATATTAGCAACCAGGCTGGTTGAACCGTTATTTGGCGGCGCAAGTTCTATTATTGTATCTATATTGTCCCTATAAGGAACTAAACCGATCGAACGCGAATACGCTGTCACCGCAAGAGCGCCCGTAGAATGAGTGATGACATCTGCTTTGTTATAATTACGGCTCGGGAGGTTCTTATTCAGATAATCCATCCCTTTTTCCAATGCCATGCCTACGTCATCGCCTAAATCTCTCACGCTGTAACCCCACGAATTTCCAACAACAGGCGCGTCTATCTTATGATCCCCATTTGTATCAACTGCATTTCCGCGCATGTCAACGACAATAACGTCGTAGCCGTTT
>JAGVFL010000042.1 GCA_020057645.1 Candidatus Omnitrophota bacterium | reverse complement strand
TTCTGTTGGGCGCGCTGAATATAATCGATTATTTTAAGTTCAAAAAAACAAAGGATGTAAAAACCAGCATGCTGCGGCTTCCGCAGTCAATAAAGAACAGGATCCATTCTGTGATAGGCAGCGATTTCAGGCAGGATAAGAACAGCGGGAGAAAGGCATTATTAAAGATAGCCTGGATAGCGTTTACATCCGGGTTTATGATTTCTATATTGGAGTCTATCTGCACGGGACAAGTGTATCTGCCTACTATCGCGTACATGCTAAGGATGCCGGATAAGCACATGTCAGCTTTATCATATCTACTGGTTTACAATGTCGCTTTTATAGTACCGCTTGTGATTGTATTTATGCTCGGCCTTTTTGGCGCTACTTCCGGCGCGTTTTCCAAGTTTATGCAAAAACACTTCGGCTTTGTCAAGCTATCCACAGCAGCTCTCTTTTTCGTCCTCGCAGTAGTTCTTGTGATATTCAAATAAAATATGTTTGACGTATGTCATTTTTTAGAATAGACTTATTCTATATGAAAAACGCGGTTATTGTTTTTATGTTCACTTTTGGGGTTTTTCTGTCCGGCTGCGCGACGCAGGAATACAATACTGCCACAGGCAAGGAAGATATTATGTTTGTGGGGACAGATAAGGAAGTGAATATCGGGAAAAGCATTGCGGAGAGCATTGAAAAAAACAAAGAAATCAAGCTGGATCCGGATCCGCTGATGACAGAGCGCGTCAATGAAGTCGGCCAAAAAATAGCGTCTGTCAGCGACAGAAAAGAGGTAAACTATACGTTCAGGGTTATAGATAAAGACGACGTGAATGCGTTTGCCCTGCCCGGAGGATATATATTTATTTTTAAAGGCCTTGTGGACAAGGTCTCGAAAGATGACGAACTCGCCGCAGTCATTGCCCACGAAATAGCGCACGTGGTCGCGAGGCATTCAATAAAGAGGCTCCAGGGAGGAGTGGGTTATAATATATTGCAGATATTAATGGCTGTCACGGGAGCGGGAAGGATGGACGCGGGCAGAATCGATGCCGCGTTCGGCCAGTTGATCATGTCGTATTCAAGAGAGGACGAGGCCCTGGCCGATAAGCTGGCATTGAAATATTTAAAAGAAGCAGGTTATGACCCATGGGCAGTCGTGAGCCTTCTTAAAAAGCTTCAGGAATCGGATAAGGCCGAGCCTATAAGGCCGTACACCAGTTACCGCTCCCATCCTTACGTCGCGGACCGCATACGCATGGTTAAGCAGGAACTTACAGGCGAAGTTGATTTTAACGATTACATGAATAAAGGCATAGAATGAAAAAGGAGGTTTTGAATGTTAATAAAAAGAGATGATTTTACCACGCAGGACCCGTGGCGCATATTCAGGATCATGGCTGAGTTCGTGGAAGGTTTTGAGGAGCTTAGCCAAATAGGCCCCGCTGTCACTGTATTTGGATCAGCCAGGACAATGCCGGGCGATAAATATTATAAATTAGCCGAAGAGAGCGCGTTTTTGCTGGCCAAAGACGGTTACGCGATAATTACGGGCGCTGGCCCGGGTATAATGGAGGCGGCTAATAAAGGCGCTAAAAAAGCCGGCATCGTTTCCATAGGCCTTAACATACAAGTGCCTGTGGCGCAGAAACCGAATAGATTCATAACAAAACTTCTGGAATTCAGGTATTTTTTCTGCAGGAAAGTGATGTTTTTAAAATACGCGAAAGCGTCAGTGATATTTCCGGGCGGGTTCGGGACAATGGATGAATTTTTTGAGACCATAACCCTTATCCAGACTCAAAGGATAAACAAGGTTCCGGTGGTGCTGGTGGGAAGCGAATACTGGAAAGGCCTGATAGAATGGGTCAAAAAAGCCATGCTCAAGGGAAGCCGTATATCGGAAGATGACATGGAAATATTCTGTATCGTGGACAAGCCATCGGAAGTTGTTGAGGTTATCAAGAACTTCTATTCTAAATAGAAATAAAGGTTGAGATTAAGATTGAGATTGAGGCATGCAGTATCCTTGTCTTTCTTAACCTTAATCTTAATCTGTCTCTTTTTTTGTTGAAATAGGATAGCTCTAGGTATATAATCCAGACATGGCACATAGATTCATCAGCGATTTAAGAGAAGGGGAGATAATAGAATCGGTTTATCTTGTAAGAGAAAAATCTTTCGACACCACCAAGAACGGCAATCCGTACATATCGCTTGAACTTTCCGACAGGACAGGCATGGTGGATTGCAGGAAATGGGACGCCTTAAAATCGCTGTTCGATTCTTTTATAGTAGATGATTTTGTAAAAATAAGGGGCAAGGTAGAATTCTACAGGAACTACCCGCAGTTTAAGCTGGACTCCATAGAAAGGGTAGAAGAAAAATCAGTTGACCTTTCGCTTTACGTGCCGGTTTCGGATAAAAATAGAGACCGGATGTTTAAAGACTTTTTATCTGAAATGGAATCAATTAAAAACCCTTATATCAAGATCTTGATGCGCGGCATGTTTTCAGATAAAGATATATCTGAAAAATTCAAAACAGCGCCTGCTGCCAGCGATTTTCATCATCCGTACATAGGCGGGCTCCTTGAACACACGCTCGCGTGCGTCGAACTCGCCAAGATGATAGCTTCAAAATACGAGGATATAAATATCGACCTTCTTTTATGCGGCACAGCGCTTCATGATATAGGTAAGATAGAAGAACTTGCGTATAAGAGAAGTTTTTATTATACGGATAAAGGCAGGCTGATAGGCCACATAGTCCTGGGCGCAAATATCGTGAGCGCGGCAATCGATAAGATTCCGGATTTTTCGGAAGAATTGAAAAATCTCATCCTGCACATAATACTCAGCCATCACGGAGAGCATGAATGGGGCTCGCCTAAAAGGCCCATGTGCTTCGAGGCGATCATCCTGCATCACATAGATAACCTGGACGCCAAGATAAACGGATTCAGGCATTTCGTAAAGACATACAATGACCTTGATTCGTCCTGGACAAAACACAGCAAAATGTTCGGAGAGTTTTTGTATAAAAAATCGGAGGTGAAGCATGAAGAAAAAGAAAACCAAGAAGGCCGTTAAAAGGCCTGTAAAAAAGGCAAAAAAGAAAGCCGTTGCCAAAAAGCCGGCAGCCAAGGCAAAGAAAAAGTCCGCTAAAAAAGCTTCGTCTATACCCAGCGGCGCATCTCTTGAAGAGGCAGGGGTAATAACCCATTTTTTTCCAAAAGTAGACGCGGCTGTAGTAAAGCTTACAAAAGGCGCTATATCTGTCGGAGATACCATTGTCATAAAAGGCCACACGTCTGATTTTAAGGAAAAGGTGCAATCTATTCAGCTTGACCACGTGCCGATACAGGATGCTGAAAAAGGCATGGAGATAGGATTGAAGGTAAAGGCAAAAGTCAGGGAACACGACGTTGTCTATAAGGTAGTAAGATAGACGGCGGCTTGAATTCGCTGAAAAATGTGATATACTTTCTAACGAAGCCGATAAAGCTACAAAGAGATGCCTTGATATAAGGCCAAGCCGGATCGCGCTAAGCGACCAATCTTTATCGGCTTCTTTTTTTGTATGGAGAATTCGGATAATAAAAATATGATAGGGCTTGCGCTGGGTTCAGGAGCTGCTTTTGGCATGGCTCACATAGGCGTCCTGGCCGTGCTGGAAAAAGAAAAGATACCGATAGGCGTTGTTTCAGGCGCGAGTATAGGAGCTCTCATAGCCGCAATGTGGGGCATCGGCCTCAGCGCCAAGGAAATAGAAAATATTTCAGGCAGGCTTAAAATAAAGCTTAACATAATGAGGCTCTTGGATTTTACCTTTCCCATATCCGGGATACTCGCAGGCAAGAGATTAAGGAGGTTCTTAAGAGCCATCCTGGGAGACAGGACGTTTGAGGATCTGAAGATACCTGTTAAGATAATAGTTTATGATCTGGCGAACAGGGAAACGGTCACGGTAGATAACGGCAGGCTTTTGGACGCCGTTTATAAAAGCATTGCCGTGCCCGGCATATTCCAGCCTGTGATGGAAGAAGGAAAGATGTTTGTGGACGGAGGGATCATGGATCCCGTGCCCGTAGACGCGCTTTTTAAAAGCGGCGCGACAAAAGTGATAGCGGTGAACGCCCTGCCCGGCCCAAGGAACATACGCGAAAGAAACGCGGCTTTAAAAGAGATTGAAAAGGAAGAGGAAAATGTGATAAGGCAGGGGTCTCTGGACGAGAAAATACGCGTCCATTTAACAAGGTTCTTCAGAAAGATTTTTACCCCCAATATATTTGACGTTATAATGACCAGCATGCAGGCAATGGAATACAGCTTGGCGGAAATAAGCTGCTGCAAGGCTGATGTAAGCCTTCATCCGGTTTTGAGCGACGCGGCATCTACGGACTTTCACCTGGTAAAGAAATTTGTAAAAATAGGGGAAGAAGAAACCCTTAGGTATATAGATAAGATAAGAGAACTCACCCGCAAATAAAATAAGGTTACAATGTGACATTGTCACTTTGTAACCTTATTTGAGGCGATAAGCGTGGAAAACCAGATTATCAAGGTATTAATAGTGGATTTTATCGGCGCTAATATATCAAAGATAAAGGCCGCGCTTTCAAAAATGTCGGGCATGACTTACGATATATCCTGGACGCAAGTGGGAGAAAATATCCTCAATAAAGTAGAAGAAGAAAAATTCGACGTTATCCTTCTTTCGTATAATCTAGCTGATTTAAACGGCCTGGAAGTATTAGTTGACCTGCAATATAAGGAATTATCAGGGCCTATTATAATGCTGGCGGACGCCAAGGATAAAGAATTCGCGCCTCAGGCGATCCGCGAGGGCGCGTACGATTGCGTGATACGGGAGAAGGGTTTTGAAGAAGGCCTCCCTATTATTATGCACAATGCAATGGCCGCGTTCCGCGCC
>JAGVFL010000121.1 GCA_020057645.1 Candidatus Omnitrophota bacterium | reverse complement strand
AGAAAAATAAATTTTCCTTTTTAATAAGCCATGAAAAAATCTTTTAAATAGTTCCGTATCCTCGAAAGATACGCTGAACATCGAAGCAATATTATTAACCTTTAGCCTTACTCCATGATCTTGAGCCCTTGATATTATACCATCGCATAATCTCTTTGTCTTTTTTTCCAACTCCTGATACGGATTAAGTTTTTTCAAGGCTTTTAAAGTAACTATGCCTGCTGTAACCGCGATAGGATTGCCTGACAATGTCCCTGCCTGATATACGCTTCCGATAGGCGCGAGAAGCTTCATTATCTCTTTTTTGCCTCCAAAAGCCCCTACCGGCAGCCCTCCTCCGATAATCTTTCCCAGGCATGTTAAATCCGGCTTTACATTAAAAAATCCTTGAGCCCCTCCATATGAAATCCTGAACCCGGTTATCACCTCGTCAAAAATTAAAACAATGCTGAACCTATCGGATAATTTTCTTAAGCCTTGCAAAAAACCTTTTTCAGGCAGGATAACGCCTGCATTTCCCGCGACCGGCTCCACAATAATTGCCGCTATGTCTCCCTTATGCCTATCAACTAACTCCTTTGTTTTTTTTATATCATTATAAGGGGCTGTTAACGTATGCTTTTTAAAGCTCAGCGGCACGCCTTCGCAATTTAAAAAATAATCCGCGTGGCCGTGATACGAATTCTGGAATCTAATAATCTTGTCTTTTTTAGCATAAGCCCTCGCAAGCCTTATCGCAGCCATCACCGCTTCTGTCCCTGAGTTTGTCAACCTGACCTGCTCTATCGAAGGTATCGCATCTACGATAAGTTTCGCAAACTCTGTTTCTAACCTTGTAGCTGTGCCAAAACTTGTGCCATTCTTAACTGCCTTATTCAACTCCTTTATAATTTCTGGATAAGCATGGCCTAAAATGAGCGGCCCCCAGGAAAGGCAGTAATCAATAAAAACCCTATTGTCTTCGCTGTATATCTTTGAGCCTTTTGCCTGCTTAATAAATATAGGACTGCCGCCCACTGCCTTGAAAGACCTCGCAGGGCTATTGACGCCTCCCGGGATATACTTTTTAGCAAAGCTAAAAAGTACGTCGTTCGTCGTTCGTCCCTCGACTCCGCTCGGGACTTCCTTCGGTCGTCGTTCGTAGTTCATTATTTTAGCCATCTGGCAGCCTCTTTTGCGTGATAGGTTATAATAATATCCGCTCCTGCTCTTTTTATTGACGTAAGAACTTCCAGGGCTAAATCCTTTTCTTTAAGCTTATCGCCTTGGCTGAGCTTTTTTATAGCGCTATATTCTCCGCTCACATTGTATGCGGCAAGAGGGATATTGAATTTCTCTTTCGCTCTATAAATAATATCCAGGTATGACATCGCTGGCTTAACCATAACAATATCTGCCCCTTCATTAATATCCTCTTGTATCTCTCTCAATGCTTCATCTGCATTCCTGTAGTCCATCTGATATGTTTTTCTGTCCCCGAACTCCGGCGTTGAATCCAATGCCTCCCTGAATGGCCCATAAAAATTAGAAGCGTATTTTGCCGAATAAGCTAATATGCCCGTATCCCGGAAACCATTTTTATCCAACGCCTCTCTTATAGCCTTGACCTGGCCGTCCATCATCGCTGAAGGAGCCACAAAATCAGCGCCTGCATAGGCATGCGAAAGCGCAATCTTCGCCAGAACCTTTAGTGTTTTATCATTATCAATAATACGATTTTGACTTTTGACTTTTGGGTTTTGACTTTTTATGATCCCGCAATGCCCATGCGAAGTGTATCCGCACAAACAAACATCTGTGATAACTAAAAAATCTTTTATATTGCTCTTTATAGCCCTTACTGCCTTCTGGACAATTCCTGTTTCAGAATAGGCCTCTCTCCCAAATTTGTCTTTCTTATCGCAGACTCCAAAAATAAGCCCTGCTTTTATGCCTAAATCTTTTGCCTCTTTTATATCCTTGACCAGATTATCTATAGATAATCTGGAAATACCCGGCATTGATTTTATTGGCTCATTTTTATTACTTCCTTCTATTACAAAATAAGGCATAACTAGATTGCTTGCTGAAATCTTTGTTTGGCTGACTATCCCTCTTGTCAAACTATTCCTTCTTAACCGCCTCAACCTGATAAATTCCATTTTTCTGCCTCTTTTTTTGTTGTATCGCCTATGCAGGTTATTTTAACTTTCTTAGGCGGCTTGCCATATCTGGCCACAAAATTCCTGACTCCTGAAGGGCTTGTAAACATAATTTCATTAAAAAAATTTAAATCCAAATCCGGCAAATCCTCAGCCATTACATTTCTATATGCAAAACTTGAAGTTACTCTAGCCCCGAGTTTTTCAAAGTCTTTTTCCAAGCCTTTATCAGAGATATCTGAACGCGGTAAGAATATTTTCCTACCCTTAATATCCAGGTTCCTGAATTCGTCAATCAGGCCTTTTGAAGATTCTTTTTTTGGAACCAAATCCACTGATATCGTAAAATCCAGGAGCCTTTGTTTCGTGCAGTTCCCGATGGCTGCGATTTTGATGCCGTTTAAGACCCTTGCGTCAATCCCGAGCGCTTT
>JAGVFL010000124.1 GCA_020057645.1 Candidatus Omnitrophota bacterium | reverse complement strand
AACAGGCGAAAGATTTCGTAACTACCTTAAATAGAATAGATTGCGTAGTTCGTGAGGGAAATTTAGAATCCCAGAAAGAATTTCTGGAAAAGATTGGTTCGAACTTTATTTTAAAAGAGCGGCGCTTGATTTTTTCGACGGAAAAACCCTTTTCTTTGTTTGCCGAAAACGCCCCCTATCTCAACTGGCGGAGGAGGTAGGATTCGAACCCACGAGGCCCTTGCGAGCCTAACGGTTTTCAAGACCGCCGCATTCGACCGCTCTGCCACTCCTCCGATTTTTCTTACTAACGCAACTCCTTAAGACCCATTATCAATTCGTCTTTTTTCTCTGCGTAGTTCAATGCCGTCTCTTTCGTTATCTTTCCGGCTCTGTATAAATCTAAGAGAACCTTATTAAAGGTCTGCATGCCATACATGCCACCATCCTTGATATAATATTCTATCTCGTGAATCTTGCCCTCTCTGATAAGATCCACTATAGTAGGCGTAGGTATCAGGACCTCTGCAGCTGGCATGCGGCCTGTCCCATTTTTTAAAGGCACAAGCCTTAATGACATAATGCCTTTTAATAATAGAGATATCTGCATCCTGATTTCAGCATGCTGGTGAGGCTGGAAGAAATTTACAACTCTTTCAATGGTATGAGAAGCGCTTATAGTATGCAAATTTGCTATCACGAGCTGCCCTGTTTCAGCAGCTGTAAGCGCAATCGACATGATATCCCCTGTCCTTATGTCTCCTATAAATATAACATCCGGCGTCTGGAGCATGGTATATTCCAAAGCCCTGTGAAAACTTTCAGTATCTATCCTGATTTCTCTCTGGCTGATAGTGGCCCTTTTATCCTGGAACAAAAACTCTATAGGATCTTCCAGCGTTATAATATGCTTTGCCATATTCTTATTTATATATTCTAACATGCTGGCTACTGTCGTAGATTTTCCGCTGCCTGTAGTGCCTGTTATAAGAATAAGTCCCCTTTTTTCGCTGCATAAACTTTCAAGAACTTTTGTAGGAAGGTTTAGCTCTTCAAACGTTAGAACCTGGGTATTGATAGAGCGCACTACTATTACAGGCGTGCCTCTCTGCTGAAAGATAGTAGCCCTGAAACGGCCCAGTTCCTTTATTCCAAAACACACTACATTTTCTCTCTGGTCTTTATGTATGCGATTTTGCCCCTTGGTAGTTACGTCTCCGCTCAGGGCTTCCAGGTCATGTTCATTTAGAATAGCCCCGTCCTTAAAAAGTTCGCCATTTATTCTCATGCAGACAGGGCTGCCTGCCTTAAGGATAATGTCTGAAGCCTTTTTGTCAATCATCTCTTTTACTATGTTAACGAGGTCCATAATGTATACCCCTACCTGATCGGCGGAGAAGTAGGGATTCGAACCCTAGGTAGCCTTGCGACTACACATGCTCTCCAGGCATGCCGTTTAAACCGCTCACGCACTTCTCCGTGAAACTCTTATAAAAACAACTGCTTCCAAAAAGACCAGTAAAAGTTCTTGGTTTTTTCGTAAATATCGGCTACGAAATCCACAAAAGACGCGCCTTGGAAAAAAAGGCTTATTATAAGAAAAACTATGACAAGATTAACAATATAGATAAAAGATATTGAAGAAAGATAGCCTGTTTTTATAAGATCTGATTGTTTCCCTCTGATTGATTCCGCCGTATAAGCCAAATGAAGCATCAATGTAAAGCCTATAAGAAATATAAAGATACCGGAATATTTTGTTATATCAATAAAAAAAGACGAGATAAAATAAAGCGCTGCTATGATGACCGTATAAACAGGTATCAGATAAGGCGCCAGCATAACAAAAAAATTAGGGGTCGTAGTTTTTACGCTGCCTTCTTTGCTCGACACCTTCATATTGCTGGTTTTGCCGCCTGAACAGAACGTAGCTAATGCGTGCATGGATTCATGTCCGAATATATACAGAAAATTCAACCTGAACAATAATAGATGCACCATAGAATACAAAAGAGCTCCCAATATAAAATATAACCCTGATTCAGAAACATCTTTTATTGTAGAGACGCCATTATAGAAACTGATAGTGGCTATCGCGCAGACCGGGATAAGCAATATGCTGATAATAAAACGTAATATCCTCATTTTTGCTCCTTTGTAATTCTTTCCTTGCCGCCCATGTATGGCCTTAAAACTTCCGGGATAACAACGCTCCCGTCCTTTTGCTGGTAGTTTTCAAGTATGCACACAACTGTCCTTGCCAGCGCAATACCTGAACCATTGAGGGTATGGACATAATCTAATTTTTTATCCTTTGTCCTGTATTTTATATTGGCTCTTCTCGCCTGAAAATCAGTAAAATTGCTGCAGCTTGAAACCTCTAAGTTTTTCTCTACCCCTGAGGCCCACGCTTCAATATCATAACATTTACTTGCTGCAAAACTTATATCGCCAGTAGAAAGCATAACCACCCTGTAAGGCAGCTCCAGTTTCCTGAGCACCTCTTCCGCGTTATTCAATAATTTTTCCAATTCATCGAAAGATGTTTCAGGTTTTACAAATTTTACAAGCTCTACCTTGTCAAACTGATGAACCCGCATGAGACCTTTTGTATCCTTGCCGTAAGAACCTGCTTCGCGCCTGAAACAAGCAGTATAAGCAGTATAATATACAGGCAAGATTGATTCATCGAGGACATCATCCCTGTGGATATTAGTAACAGGAACTTCTGCCGTAGGTATTAAAAATAAATCGTCGTCCTTTAATTTGTACATATCTTCTTCTAGTTTTGGAAGCTGGCCTGTGCCTGTCATGCTGGCCCTATTTACAAGAAAAGGAGGGAATATTTCTTTATACCCATGGTGATTTGTATGAAGGTCCAGCATAAAATTAATAAGGGCCCTTTCAAGCAATGCCCCTAAACCCTTAAAAAGACAAAAACCAGAGCCTGATATTTTTGAAGATCTTGGAAAATCAAGTATATCTAGCTCCTCGCCTATTTCTATATGAGTTTTTGGCTTAAAATCAAATTTCCTTAGTTCCCCCCATTTTTTAACTTCTTTATTGTTTTCAAGGCTTCCTATAGGTATTGAATTATGAGGTATATTTGGGATATATAGTAATAAATTGCCTAATTTTTTGTAAATCTCCTCCACTTTTATGTCTAAATCATCTATTTTTTGGGATAGTGCCTTCATTCTATCAATAATGGCTTTATCTGGCTTTCCTTTCTTAGAAATAGTGTTTTTTTCTGCCTTTAGACCTTCAACCTCTATCAGAATCTTTCTTCTTTCGCTATCCAAACCAAGAACTTCCCGGATATCAAGCTTAAGGTTCCTGTTCTTTATAGCAGCTTTTACTATATCCGGGTTTTCTCTTATAAATTTAATGTCTAACATACCTTCTCCTTAGTTTACACTGTGACATTGTCAGAATGTAAACTTATTTAGCCTTTGATTACGCCAAGCGGCCGCATTCTGGCTACCTTGACAGATAATCCAGCGCCATGCACCACATCTACAACTTCGCTCACATCCTTATATGCCTCAGGGGCTTCTTCAGCCAGCGTGGTTCTGGTTTTTGCCCTAACTATTATACCACTTTTATTAAAAAGTTCCTTATCAATATTCCTTCCTGCGCAGGCTTTGATAGCGCCTGAACGGGAAAGGCGTCTGCCTGCGCCATGACAAGTGCTTCCAAAAGTTTCCTGCATGGCCCCTATTGCTCCGGCTAATACATAAGAAAACGTGCCCATGTCTCCCGGAATAATAACAGGCTGTCCTGCTTTTTTGTATAGCTCAGGCAAATCAGCGTGTCCCGGAGGAAACGCGCGGGTAGCACCCTTACGATGAACGCACAACACGCGTTCTTTACCGTCTACTTTATGCTTTTCCATCTTGGCAATGTTATGCGCCACATCATAAACAAGCTTCAAGCCGAGAGAGTTCCAGCTTTTATTAAAAACCTTCTCAAAAACATTTCTTGCCAGATGCATGAGGCACTGCCTGTTTGCCCAGGCATAATTTGCAGCGCATTTCATGGCGGATAAATAAGCTTTGCCTTCCACGGAATCAAGAGGCGCGGCCGCCAGTTGTCTGTCAGGCACGGTTATATTGTATTTATTTAAACAACTGATCATGCTTTTTACGTAATCATCGCATATCTGATATCCAAGGCCCCTTGAACCGGAGTGGATCATCATCGTAATCTGGCCTTTGAATAACCCGAATATATTTGCTTTCTCCTCGTCGTATATTTCATCTATGACTTGGATTTCCAGAAAATGATTTCCTGAGCCAAGGGTGCCGGACTGGTCCCTGCCTCTCTCGTACGCCCTGACTGAAACCCCGGAAGGGTCTGCCCCTTCTATCGACCCTCTATCCTCTGTAAATTCCAGATCTTCTTCTGCGCCGTAACCTCTTTTTACAGCCCACATAGCGCCTTTTAAAAAAATCTCCTCTTCTTCTTTAGCGCTCGCCTTTATATCTCCGCTTGAACCAATGCCTGAAGGGATATTGTTGAATAACGAATTAACAAGTGTTTCCAGCCTGGGCTTTAGATCATCGAGCGTTAAATCGCTTCGTACAAGCCTGACACCACAGTTTGATACAACAAAATTATTGGCAATAAAATTATGGTCGGAATGTTCAACTGTAAAATCATAAACATAATCATTAAATTCTATCTCTTCTTTATTTATAATCTCATCCCAGACCATGCCTGAATTTTCTAAACCTTTAGTTGCCTTTTTTAAAAATTGAGGAAAATCTGGATCTCCTGGACCCATTCTTGGAGAAGCAGTCCTCTCGCCATTAATCGAGTTTTCTATAAAGCGTAAGTTAACAAGCGAAGAAGTGCAATTTTTATATAACTCTGAAGCGTCCCGTCCCGTCCATTCTCTCAGCTGGGCTGCAGTCACAGCTACTCTCTCTTTTTCGTCTATAATCATTTGTTTCAGCTTAAGATACTGTATAACAACATTTGCTAAGAACTTCTTATTTCTATTATATTCGAAACCAACTCTAGCATAAAGATTAATCATATCCTCGGACAAGCCAGATAAAATCAATCTAAAACGACAAGAAATCTTGCTATCTTTGCCTACTATTTCTATCCGTCTGCTAATTTTTCTGGTAGATACATTAAACTCTTTAAGCAATTGTGAAATGTCTCTTAAAAATAACTCCCCGCTCTTTGCAAATTTCTCTTTCTTGTTCATAGAAATCATGGGACAGTAAAAATTATAATCAAGATTTGTTATTGTTTTTGGGGTTGACATCTCTGCGCCAAAGAAAGAGGCCAAAAATAACCTTTTTTGCCATAGCGGGACATTGAATATCCACTTAGGCAACCTATAATTTTGACTGGTCTTATTCCCAAATGGGGTGTCTAATGCAATTAACAAAGCGGCAAAACTTGAAGAGCATACTTTAAAAGAAGTTTCGGTCCTATTAAATTCATATTCTGCATAATGAGTTTTGATTTTGTGATTTCTATTTCTTGAATAAATTTTAGAGGGATTATATCCTATTTTTAGAATGTCCCTTCTAATTTCTTTTAAGTCTTCTGGTTCACCGTAGAACCCAGTTATGCCTTTGCCTCTTTTATTTGCAAAGTGAATGCTCCCATCTCCAAAGATATAGCCCATCACTTTTAATATATACGGTAAGCGTGGAGAATCATAACGTAGCGGCAGGAGATTTCTTTTCTTGAGATGTATTATTATCTGCTCCAATCCATGGCCGCGTGAATCTTTTTCTAATTCCAAGAGGACTTCCTTTACATGGTCTTCTGTAAGAATAATTTTATCGCTCGGCATCTCGTATCGCACACCTTCAAATGGATAAATGGCTACGCTCTCTCCTTCTGATAAACTTCTAAGAGTCCTCATTCCATCTTTGGCATAAAACGGGTGGTCTTCTGTAGCAATAATCTCTCTGCCTGTCCTTGTAGTTATCTTATAAACTTTATTTCGTGGTTTTAATTTTAAAAAGCGCCTTATTTCTGCAGAGGCAAGAAATTTTCTTT
>JAGVFL010000171.1 GCA_020057645.1 Candidatus Omnitrophota bacterium | reverse complement strand
GTTCGGACTTATAAGTTACATCGGACTTTGTCCTCTGTAACTTATGTCCTCACTTACTTCTTTTCTTCTTTTTTCTCTGCCTTCGGGGCTTCTGTCTTTACCTCTTCTTCAGCCTCTTCTTTTTCCTTCTTCTCTCTTATAAGTTCGGGCTCCGTTGATTCGCCTTCCAGCGGCGCTGCGATAACCTCTTCAACCGCCTTCACGTGCTCAACGCTGAATACTATGCTCTCCAGATCTCCCAGAATCTTTACCCCCTCCGGGAAAAGTACGTCTTTCAGGCTCAACGTGTCCCCTATTTTAAGGGTTGTGATATCAACTTCTATCTTATCAGGGATATTGGTAGGCAAACACTCTACCTCCACTTCCCACATGACATGCTGCAGCACCCCGCCTTCCTGCTTCACGCCGATCGCCTCGCCTTTTGCCATCAACGGGACTTTTACTTTCAAGGTCTCGGTAAGAGATATCTCGTTCAGGTCAAGATGCACGAGGGTATCTTTTACCGGATCTTTCTGCAGTTCTTTTATTACGACTATTCTCTCTTTTTTCTTTTTATCTCCTTCTACGAAAAGCTTTATGATGACGTTTTCCCCTGCCTCTGTGCGCAGGGCCTTTGAAAGACTTTTAGAGTCCATCTTTAGAGACAGGGTAGCTTCGCCTTTTCTGTAAACCACCCCCGGCACAAGACCGGCTTTTCTGAGTTTTTTATTCAGCTCTTTTCCTTTTTCCTCTCTTAGGTTTGCTTTTAATTCTACGAAATCCATTTAAATTTCTCCTTATAATGTAGGGAACGGTTTCAAACCGTTCCCTACGAGTTAACCAAATCAATTGAATAGACAGCTTACCGATTCTTCGTTATGAATCCTCTTTATCGCTTCTGCCAAAAGAGGCGCTATCGATAAAACCTCTATCTTTTTATGCCGCTTCCCGTTTTCTACGGGTATGGTATTTGTCACGAATAATTTCTTTATAACAGAATCGTTTATGCGCTTTATAGCCGGCCCGGAAAGAACAGGGTGCGTAATAGCCGCGTATATTTCTTTCCCGCCCTGTTTTTTCAATGCCGCGGCCGCCTCTACGAGAGAAGAGGCTGTTGCGACAAGGTCATCCACTATGATAAGGTTCTTTCCTTTTATATCGCCGAGAATGTTCATCGCCTCTGTATCTTCGCCGCTGATCCTGCGTTTATCAACTATGGCTAGAGGCGCTTCAAATTTTTTGGCATAAGCCCTTGCCATTTTTATCCCGCCCACGTCCGGAGATATTATTACTATGTCTTTCAGTTTTATCTTTTTTATGTGATTGACAAAAATATTTACCGCGTAGAGGTGATCCATGGGGATATCAAAAAAACCCTGGATCTGGCCTGCGTGAAGATCCACTGTCAGAATCCTGTCCACGCCTGCCGTAGTGATGAGGTTGGCTACCAGCTTTGCCGTTATCGGAACTCTCGGCTGGTCTTTTCTGTCCTGCCTGGCGTAACCAAAATAAGGCAGAACCGCTGTGATCCTTTTAGCCGAAGCCCTCCTGAGCGAATCTATGAGGATTAAAAGCTCCATTAAGTTATTATTGACCGGGGCGCATGTCGGCTGAACGATAAAAACGTCCTTGCCGCGCACGTTTTCGTTTATCTTTACGCGTATCTCTCCTTCGCTGAATGTAGTAACGAGCGCATCCCCTAATGGCCTCTTTAAATACTTGCATATTTCTTTAGCTAATTTAGGATTCGCATTCCCTGTAAATATATTCATATCTTTCTCCTATTTCTTTCAAAGGTTACACTCTGACAATGTCAGAGTGTAACCTTACGCTTTATTTTTGCCTTTGTTTAATATCTTGGCAGGGATACCGACTACTGTTTTGCCTGCCGGGACATTTTTATTCCTGGTAACAACGCTCCCCGCTCCCGTAACTGCGCCTTTACCCACTTTTACAGGCGCTATCAGGATGGTCCCAGTGCCTATAAACGCGTTGTCTTCTATGACAGTCTTATGCTTTTCTTTGCCGTCATAGTTCGCAACAATCGTTCCCGCGCCTATGTTGACATTCTTGCCGATTATAGTATCTCCTATATAACACTGATGCCTTACCTTTGTCTCCTGACCGATAGAAGAGCGCACTATTTCTACAAAATTGCCTACTCCTACATTATCTCCTATAATAGTCCCTGGCCTTAATCTTGCAAAAGGCCCGATACTGCAACCAGCGCCTATTTTAACATTGTTCTCTATGAATGTATAGGGATATATGACCGTATCCTTCCCTATTTCTACGCCATGTTCTATGTAAGTATTATCAGGATCAACTATTGTCACCCCTAAATCCATGATCCCGGCTAATATTCTTTTTCTCATCACCAGCTCTGCCTTTCCCAGTTCAGCCCTTGTATTGACCCCCAGGAATTCTTCGGTGTCACTTGTAGTAATCGACTCGACCGGCATGTTGGATTTTGTAAGCACTTTTATTGCGTCTGTAAGGTAATATTCCTCTTTTTTATTATCCGGTTTTATCTTTTCAAGGCCGTAAAAAAGCGCCCTTTTATTAAAACAATAAACCCCTACGTTTATCTCTTCTGTCACTTTTTCATAAATAGACGCGTCTAATTCCTCCACTATCTTTACAATTTTATTGCCGGGGGAACGAATGACCCTTCCGTAGCCGGTTGGATTCTTAAGCTGCGCCGTGAGAATAGTAGCGCTGGCACTAGTGGCAACATGTTTTTCAATTAGCTTTTTTATGATTTCTTGGCCTAATAAAGGCGTGTCGCCGTATAATATAAGCACGTGATCTATCTTATTATCTTTTAAGATAGCACCTCTTGCCCTTGAAACAGCATCGCCTGTCCCAAGAAGCTTATCCTGCTTTATGCATTTTATGCCGCCTATGCGCTCTTTTACAAGCCCTGCCTTATGGCCTATTATGGCAATGACTTTCTCTATGCCGATAGAATTGACATTATCAATAAGATACTTGAGCATCGGCTTGCCGCATATATTGTGGAGGACTTTCGGCAAAGAGGACTTCATCCTTGTGCCCTCTCCTGCGGCAAGAATAATAGTAGCTATATTTTTCATAATAATATGGGTAATTTATAAGGAGTTAACCCCTAAAATCAGCGTTTATAATTATATATGGATTAGCCTATAATGGCAAGGAAAATTATTGCCTAACCCGCGTTTCAAATCCTAAGCGATCCTAGCAACTCTTCAGCAGCTGGATTGGCGGAAAAACTGTTCCATTCCTGGCTCGGCAGCATTTTGTAAGATACGTTTACGCTATTGCCGTTTGAATCCGAATATCTTGCCAATATTGACGCGATTATTTCAATGTCTTCTTGCGTGCAGGGGACGGTTTCAAACCGTCCCCTACCCCTGGCAAGGCCGACAGCGCTCGGGATGTCGAGGACATCAAATATAAAATCCCCCTCTTTTGAAAAAGTCATCAGCCGTTCGTTTTCCTTGCCGTCTCTTCCAACGATAAACTTTAAACTATCGGAAATCCTGAAATGCCTCCCGATTTTTAAAAGATGCAAATCGCTGATATCGTAATCCGGGTTATATTTCAAAAGGTCTTTAAGCCTGTCTGAAAAACTTTTATCTGTCAAGAGGCATCCGCCCGCGGGGCAGGGATAATCATTTATGCCGAAATCCTTTGCCAAAGCCATCTGCCTGTTGCGTCTCCTGCCGTCTATATCCAATAATCTGTTTCTATCGATAACGCCTGTTTTTTCGGGCAGCGTGGGCTCGAAAAATTTTGCGGAAAGCGGCCGCACGATAAGACCGCTTAACCCTGATTCTTTTTCTATGGTCATTATAGCCTGCTTTCTCTGGGACATGGGCCTTTGGCCTATCACCTCGCCGGTTATTATAAAAGAAGCGCCTATCTCATCCATGAACTCCTTGGCTTTCTTAAATGTAAATATCCTGCAATCAATGCAAGGATTCATGTTCCTGCCTCTGGGGTGCCTTGGGTTTTTAACAATCTCCATATATTCTTTTGTGATATTCATGACTTTGATAGGGACATTGAATTCTTCCGCTGCTTTTGTGGCTTGATGTCTGCATCCTTTGGAAGTGCAATTGCAGAATACGGTCAGAAAATTCAGGGCATGCACCTCTATACCCTGCTCAAGCATAAGCCTTACGGCCAACATGCTGTCTAACCCGCCTGAAAGTAACGAGATCGGAAG
>JAGVFL010000113.1 GCA_020057645.1 Candidatus Omnitrophota bacterium | reverse complement strand
CTTGACAATATTGGATTTTATGGTAAACTTTAAACTTCTTGGAGCGTAAAATATGAAAACAAGCCTTATTACAAAAAATGAAATAGACAGGAAACATTACCTTATAGATGCCGAGAATCAGATTCTTGGCAGGCTCGCGGTAAAAGCGGCTTTGCTCTTGAGCGGAAAGCGCAAGGTAGACTATACTTCTAACGTAGATAACGGAGATTTTGTAGTTATTGTAAACGCAACAAAGGTAGCCGTGACAGGCAATAAACTTCAGGCAAAGACGTATACGAGTTTTTCCGGTTATCCCGGAGGGTTTAAGATAAAGACCCTGGAGCGGGTTCTGAAGACGCGGCCCGGTGAAGTTATAAGACACGCAGTAAAGGGCATGCTTCCGAAGAACAAATTGGGTTCCAGGATGATCACAAGATTAAAAATTTACGCGGGTCCTGAGCATCCTCACGTCGCTCAGAAACCCGCGCAAATAACATAAAAGGATTGATAAAATGACGGCACAGAATACAATATGGGCAACAGGAAGGCGAAAACGGGCAATTGCGCGCGTCCGGTTAATGACGGGAAGCGGCGATATACAGGTCAATAAAAAGCCTCTTGAAGAGTACTTTGACAGGCCTACGCTTAAAATGCTCATCATGCAGCCCATAGAGGCTGCGAACGTTGCGAATAAATTCAACATAATTGCGACTGTCAAAGGCGGAGGCAAGTCAGGCCAGGCAGGCGCGTTGAGGCATGGAATTTCCAGGGCCATAGCGCTTACAGGCGAAGAGCTGAGGATTATATTAAGAAAGAAGGGCTTTCTCACAAGAGACCCCAGAAAGAAAGAGAGAAAGAAGTACGGCCAGAAAGGAGCTCGCAAGAAATTCCAGTGGACTAAGAGATAATTTAGTTTTATTGAAAATTATATAGACGCCTATCCGGTCATTTTCCGACGAGAAATAAATTGACAGGACAGGCGTTTTTGTTTATAATCTTAATATTGCACACGACGGAGGACGATATGTTAAAAGTAGGAATAATGGGTTCCAGCGGTTACGCGGGAGAAGAGCTTATAAGGATATTGCTCAAACATCCTGAGGTTAAGATTACCGCGCTGGCGGCAAAGATAGAAAAGACGCGCGTGTCCAAGTTATACCCCTGGTCAAATGCCATGCTTGACCTGGATGTTTATGACATGTCCGCAGAGGATGTTGGCAAGAAAACAGATGTTGTATTTCTTGCTTTGCCTCACAAGGTTTCAATGGATTTTGCGCCCGTGCTTTTAAAACAGGGTAAAAAGGTAATAGACCTGAGCGCTGATTTCAGAATAAAGGATAAAGCCGTATATGAAAAATGGTATGAGATAAAACATGAATGCCCCGGATATTTAAAAAATGCAGTATACGGGCTTCCTGAGTTATACAGGAAAGACGTCAAAGGCGCGGATTTAATAGCGAACCCCGGGTGCTATCCTACGAGCGTTATTTTAGGCTGCGCCCCTTTATTGAAAAAGAAAATGGCGGAGACGGATTGTATTATCTGCGATTCCAAGTCAGGCGTGAGCGGGGCAGGCAGGACGCCTAGCCAGGCGCTGATGTTTACTGAAATAGCCGTTAATAGTTTCAGGCCGTATAAAGTCAATTTCCACAGGCACATGCCTGAGATAGACCAGGAACTTAGCATCCTGGCCGGCGCAAAGATAGAGGTAAATTTTATCCCGCATCTTGTGCCGATGGAAAGAGGGATTTTGAGCACCATTTATCTGAAGCTTACCAAAAAGATAAATACAAAAGAAGCCCTTGAGATTTACAAGGATTTTTATAAAGGCGAATATTTTGTAAGGGTTCTGGAAGACGGGATTCTACCTGACACGAAAAACGTCGTCAGGTCTAATTTCTGCGACATAGGCATGAAGGTTTTTCCAGAGAAATCATTGGCGGTGGTAATGACAGCGATTGACAACCTCGTAAAAGGCGCTAGCGGACAAGCAGCGCAGAACATGAATATTATGTACGGGTTTGATGAAAAATCAGGATTGTAATATGAATATTATTAAAGGCGGGGTAACCGCTCCAAGGGGATTTTTAGCAGGGACAGCAAGCTGCGGAATAAAAAAGAGCGGCAAAACAGACCTTGCGTTATTGTATTCCGTTGTACCGTGCATGGCAGCAGGTACTTTCACGACAAATAGAGTGAAATCAGGCTCTGTAGTTTTATCTATTGAGCGGCTTAAGAAAGGCATGCCCCAGGCAGTGATCGTTAATAGCGGCAATGCCAACTGCTGCGTAGGTCAAAAAGAAATAAAAGATGCCGCAGAAATAACAGGCTTGGCCGCTAAAATACTGGGTTTAAAAAGCGAAGCTGTTTTAATGGCCTCTACCGGCATTATCGGAAGGCCGCTGCCGGTTGATAAGATTAAAAAAGGCATAGGAGGTTTGGTTAAGGATTTATCCGTGTCGAACGGCACGAATTTCGCAAAAGCAATAATGACCACGGACACAGTTCATAAGGAGATTGCCGTTAAGATAGATATAAAAGGTAAAGTCGTTAGGATCGCAGGAGCTGTCAAGGGAGCGGGCATGATATGCCCTGACATGGCAACCATGCTAGCGTTTTTCACGACAGACGCGGCAATAGAAAAAGAAGCGTTGAAACAGGCATTCAAGGAATCTGTTTATGATTCGTTTAATAGAATTACAGTTGACGGAGATATGAGCACCAATGACTCCGCCATAATGTTTGCGAACGGCATGGCAGGAAATAAAATTATAAAAAAGAACGGTAAAGATTATGCGGTTTTTCTTGAAGCTGTTAAATTTGCCGCAAGAGAGCTT
>JAGVFL010000107.1 GCA_020057645.1 Candidatus Omnitrophota bacterium | reverse complement strand
ATACCTCGCCATATACGCGGCTGAACGGTCAACCTTGGTCGGATCCTTGCCTGAAAAAGCGCCGCCGCCGTGAGGTATGACTCCGCCGTAAGTATCCACCACTATTTTTCTTCCTGTCATGCCTGTGTCAGACTGGGGCCCGCCTACTAAAAACTTGCCTGTCTGATTTACATAATATTTCGTATCGCCGTCAACAAGCTTGCCCAATACAGGCTTTGCTATTTTTTCTATAATCTCTTTTCTCGCTTTTTCAGTTATGCGCTCCCCGCTTTTATCCAATATCTCTTCTGTGTGCTGGCACGCGAGAACAACTGAGTTGATTCTGACTGCTTTGCCGTCTTTATACTCGACTGTCACCTGGCTTTTGGAATCAGGCCCGAGATATTTAAGGACATTGGCCCTTCTTACTTCAGCCATTTTTCTGACAAGTTTATGCGCAAGCATAATAGGTAAAGGCATCAGTTCAGGCGTTTCGTCGCACGCGTAACCAAACATGAAACCCTGGTCGCCTGCGCCGCCTTTATCTACGCCCTGCGCAATGTCAGGAGACTGGGCATGTATTGTATTTACAACAGCGCAAGTCTCATAATCCATTCCGTATTTAGGGTCTGTGTAGCCGATTTCCCTGACCACTTTTCTTGCGGTATTGATTACATCCACATAGGCAGTAGTGGTGATTTCCCCTCCCACTATAATAAGGCCCATGGTAACAAATGTCTCGCACGCAACCCTGCCTCTTGAATCCTGGCGCAAAACCTCGTCCAGTATTGAATCTGAAATCTGATCGCACAACTTGTCAGGGTGACCTTCTCCGACTGATTCCGAAGTAATGTAATATTTTCCCTTAGGCATTTTTTAATCCTTTCTGAATTCTTTATCAGCCTCTTCCAACGATTTTTTATCCCCTATGTCAAACCACTTTTTATCTTTAAAGATGTAACCGAACACCGGTTCTCTTTTATAAAGCCATTCCAGAAAATAACCCGGCGCGTCCTTGGCAGTATCTGTTTGGCTATACTCCTTCATTATGTCCAATCTTTCTTTCGGGAAGAAATAAAGGCACATTGCCGCGAGAGTAGACGGAGGATTAGCCGGTTTTTCCTTAAAATCAATGATCTTATTATTTTTATCAACGGATACTATACCGTAATTCTTAGCAAGAAGCAAGTCTTTTATATCATAAAGGCCTATTGTGATAGAGGGCCTTTTTGAAACGCAAAAATTTGTAAATACAGAAAGATCCGCCTTAAAAAGGTTATCCCCTGCCAGGACAAGCAGATCGTCTTTTATATTTCTTTTCTCTACGACAAACTCTATGTCTCCCGTGGCCCCGAGCCTCGTCTCATTAGATGTTGTGCCATCGTCTATAATTGTTATTTTCTTTGAACTTGTAAAATTTTGTTTCCAGTCTTCAAAATGCCGGTAGAATTTTTCATTTGTTACGATAAAAACCTCGTCCACCTGTTTCAAGGGTTCGATAAGATCAAATATGTATCCCAGGACAGTTTTACCGGCTACTGCGAGAAGCGGTTTTGGGGTATCTAAAGTCAGCGGATACAACCTGGTAGCGTATCCCGCGGCTAATAATAAAACTTTCATATCTTTCCTAATTCTTTTTTCAGATAATCTATTGTCTCTACCGGAGTCGGGTCAATATTATTGAGAATGGCCAGATAAAAACTCACAAAATCTCCTATATAAATAAGAGAATATATCCTTGCGAGCCTTCCGCCCTTTTCCCTTTTTAATATAATAACCTCTGCCCTCGATTTTTTTATAATCTCTTCGGAAATTCTCATGCGCTCTTTTGTCCTTTTGTGATCGTCTTTATCCGAGAGCATTATGACCTTAAAATCTTTAAGAAGCTTTTCAGGAAACCTCCAACCCACTATCTCGTTATGATTCATTTCAGGCAGCACGTTGCTGGATGAAAGCGTCTTTCCGTTCTCTGCGATCTGCTCTCTCCATCTGTTGCTTACGGCTTCTGTGGTATCAGTTGTCCCGTATATTACGGAATACCTTTTGTGGAGTTTAACGGCTATCTGCTTGGAGATATTTTTTTTTAGGGGCACGCTGAAACCCGCCTCTTTATCCCTGACATCGGAAAGAATGGGCCAAAGTTCTTTCACGTCATTTTCTTTATCTTTTATAAGCCCGAGCCTCGCTAAAATCCCTAGCACTGTTATAGACATGTAACCGATAGCTGTCCTGGGAGGATAGCCCTGAGGAATCAATATATGAGTAATGTTATTTTTTAGGGATAATTCTCTCAGTTTCCCGCCTGCGCCCATTGTTATCATAAAAGACTTTCTCCGTAATCCGTGTTCAAAACAGGAAAGCGTCTCTTCTGTAGACCCGGAATAACTTGAACAGAATAAAAGCGTATTCTCATTTACAAAATCAGGCAAGGTATAATTGCGGCATGTGGATACGGGTATCTTAAGTTCGCTCTCTATATAAACTTTAATCAGGTCAGCCCCTATGCCGGACCCGCCTACGCCCGCGAATACTATATTGTTTATTTTCACTGCGGGTTTATTGATGCTGCCGGAGATTCCTATGCGATAGGCGTCCGGGCATTGTTCCGGCAATCCTGAAATGAACTTCAGCATATTTGAACAGTCCAGCTTTTTTATGAATTTCAAATTGTCCAGTTTATTCATGTCGAAGATTTGTTATTGTTTCTTAGTTTTCTTGAGCCAGGGTATAAGTTCGTTCAGCCGTTTATTTGCAAAGGCCTCTACCTCTTCGCCTGTAGGCAAGGTCATTGCCTCTTCCGCGATCTTTCTGGCATCTTCAAATTTCACATTGCTTATAACGTATTTCATCTCGGGAATCGTTACGGGGCTCATGCTAAACTCGTCCAGCCCCAGCCCAAGCAGTATCAGGACAAATCCGGACTCTGCCGCCATCTCTCCGCACATTCCTACCCATATATTTTCTTTGTGCCCTGAATCTATAATATTTTTTATAAGCCTTAGCACTGCCGGATGAGTAGGCCTGTACAAATAAGCTATTTTTTCATTAGCCCTGTCCACGGCCAGAGAATATTGTATAAGGTCGTTGGTTCCTATGCTGAAAAAATCTACCTCCTTGGCCAAAAGGTCGCAGGTAAGCGCGGCTGACGGGATCTCTATCATCGCCCCGACTTCCATATCCTGGTTAAAATTCATTTTCTTGTTTCTCAATTCCTGTTTTGCTTCATCCAAAACTTTTATCGCCTGTCTAAGCTCCCCGAGGCCTGATATCATAGGAAACATAATTTTGACATTTCCGAATACGCTCGCGCGCAGTATCGCCCTTAACTGGACCTTAAATATCTCAGGCTTTGCAAGGCAAAATCTTATGGCCCTCCACCCAAGAAACGGATTCATCTCATGCGGGACTTTAAGCTGCGATAAAAATTTATCCCCGCCAAGATCAAGCGTGCGTATTATAACAGGGCTTTTAGAAAGCTTGGCGGCTACTTTTTTATATGCCTCAAATTGTTCCTCTTCATCAGGGACATCGTTTCTGTTCATGTAAAGAAATTCCGTACGGTATAGGCCTATGCCTTCTGCGCCGTGCGCAATAACAGAACTGACTTCATCCGGCAATTCGATGTTTGCCGATACCTCTACCCTGTGGCCATCAATAGTAGCGGCGAGCGTGTCTTTAAAATCTAAGAGCGTTTTTTCAAACGCTACAAACTTCTGCTGTTTTGCCTCATATTTTTTAAGAGTCAGCTTGTCCGGATTTATTATTACAATACCGTCTGCTCCGTCCACAATCAGGATATCCCCTGTCTTTATTTTAACTGTTGCCTTTTCAAGGCCTACTACAGCAGGGATCTCCAAGGATTTTGCCATGATCGCGGTGTGAGAGGTCCTCCCGCCTATATCAGTAACAAATCCTATGACATTCTTCTTGTGCATGTTAGCGGTATCAGAAGGCGAAAGATCGTACGCAACTACTATTACCTGTTCCTCTAAATCGCTGAGGGTTTTTTCCTGCGCGCCTATAAGATTTTTTAAAATCCTTTTGCCTACGTCTTCTATGTCGCTGGTCCTTTCCTTCAGATATTCGTCATCCATCTTTGAAAAGACCTTTATATATTTACCGATAACTTTTGAAAATATATACTCCACGCATTTGCGTTCTTCCTTAAGGCCCTCTATGACTTCCTCTATCAGCATCCTATCTTCCAGGACAAGTAAATGCGCGTTAAATATCTCCGCATGCTGAGTTCCCATTTCGTGTGAAATTTTTTTCTGTATGGCGAGTATCTCTGAACGCGTCTTTATAAGGGCTTCTTCAAAGCGCGCAATCTCGGAAGAAATAGCATCCTGCTTGATATCCTTTTCAGTCGCTATAAGCTGCCTCGTATCAAACAAAAAGGCTTTGCCTACGGCTATCCCGGGCGAAGCAGGTATTCCTTTTAATGACATTATGGCGTTTCTCCCAGTATTACTTTTTCAAGATCCTCTACTGCCTCTTTAGCATCAGGGCCGTTTGCTTTTATATGCAGCTTGGCGCCTTTTTCTGCCGCGAGAGTCAATAGGCCCATTATTGATTTCCCGTTAACTTCCTGCCTGCCTTTTTTTACAACGATGTCGCTTTCGTATTTATTGGCTATCTGCACAAATATCGCCGCAGGCCTGGCGTGGAGCCCTTGCTCATTTTGAATGGTTAATTTCTTTTCTATCAGCATGGCGAATTTACCTAATCAATGGATATCTTCTTGCCTTTTGTCTTAAGGGTAAGGTCTATGATAACTTTTGAAAGTTTTTTGGCGTCGTGCCTTACATAATTTTGAGTATTCACCACGTCGCCTTCTATTACATTGTAACCATTTTCTGTAATTTTATCTGAGTCGGCTACTACGGGAAAAGCGCCTTCTTCTTCGTATTTCTTAAGAACTTCTTTTGGGACTTTGCCCGTATTCACGATGCAATAACTAAGCACATCAGGTCTTGTATGAGTTATAAGAGCATTCATGTGATCAAATGCCGTATAATTATCTGTTTCGCCGGCTTGCGTCATTACGTTGCAAACATAAACTTTCGGCGCCTTAGATTCAGCAATCTTTTCCGCTATGCCGTCCACCAGAAGATTAGGTATAACGCTTGTATACAAACTGCCCGGCCCAAGGACTATTATATCCGCTTGGGCTATTGCTTCGAAAGATTCCTTGCTGGCTTTGCAATGCAGCGGTTCCAAATAAACTCTTTTTATAGGCGCGTTTTGCTTGACTATCTTTGTCTCCCCTACTGTCCTTTGTCCGTTCTGGTATTCCGCCACAAGCTTAACCTTCTCAAACGTAGACGGTATGACGCTGCCTCTTATTGCAAGAACCTTGCTGGATTCCTTTATAGCTTTTTCGAAATCGCCCGTAACCTTGCACATCGCGGTTATAAATAGATTTCCAAAACTATGCCCCTTTAATTCTGATTCGTCTCCAAATCTAAACTGAAACAGTTCGCGCATCAACGGTTCCGCGTCCGCAAGCGCGACAAGGCAATTCCTTATGTCTCCCGGCGGAAGTATATCAAACTGTTCTCTCAATCTTCCGGAAGATCCGCCGTCATCCGCGACAGTTACTATTGCAGTGATGTTGCTTGTCTGCTCTTTTAAACCATGAAGAATAGTCGAAAGCCCTGTCCCTCCCCCTATAACCACTATCTTCGGGCCTTTTTCGAGCTGGCTATAGTGGTACATTATATCCACGAGCTCTTTTTCTCTCTGCGGCAGAAAAACCGCAACGAATGATTTCAGCATCCTCTTCATGCCGTATATGACTATCAATGAGCCAAGGACAACGATAGAGATGCCTATAATTTTGGAGCCCGGAAATCTCTTAAGCATCCATACTATAGATCCCAGAGCGACTAATAAAACGCCCGTGCCGGAAGTAAATATCCAGCGTTTTATTTTCATTCCCGGATAAAGCCATTTAAGTCTTCGCATATTATCGTCTTTCGTCGTTCGTAATTCGTGGTTCGTAATTTAATTTCAATTGATACATATATTAAGCTCTTCTTTGGTCTTCTTCTTTTATAATCTTGATTAGAGTTTTTTCGCTGTCTGAGCTTTTCAATGAATCTCTGAAATACTTATCTTTTAATAATTTTGAGATGCGGGCCAACGCTTTGAGATGCGGGCCTGAAGATTCAATAGGAGCCAGCAGCAGGAAAAATATGTAGGCAGACTCTCCATCCAATGAGTCAAACTTTATGCCGCTTTTAGATACGCCAAAAGCGCCTATTAGCTCGCTTACATATTCGCATTTTCCGTGAGGTATAGCAACCCCCTGGCCAATACCTGTTGAACCAAGGGCTTCTCTGTTTAAAAGCACTTTTACAACAGCGTCTTTGTCTTTAGGCTTGAGCTGACCTGATTTAACCAAGAGGTCTGCGAGCTCTTTTATAACGCTATTTTTGTCCTGTGATTTTAAATCCGCCGATACTGCCTTCTCATTCAAGAAATCGAGTATGCGCATACAACTCCTCCTGTTTTACATGTTTTGAAAAAATTAGCTTCGCCGGACTATACTATCATGCGTAGCCGAGTGCGAAAGCTACTCGGCTAGGTCTTTCGTCCGCCATAAAACTTTGGTGGACTCAAGATCAAATCCGCCTTTGGCGGATTTGGAGCGGGAGACGGGGCTCGGCGCCCGCCTACGGCGGGTCGGCCACTCGCCCTTAAAATGCTCCTATTTGTCGCATTTCAAAACAGGGCTCCCTTCGAGCCCATTAAAAATCTGGAGCGGGAGACGGGGCTCGAACCCGCGACCTTCTCGTTGGCAACGAGAAGCTCTACCACTGAGCTACTCCCGCGAAATTTGTAAAACAAATTTTATCTTGAGACGGCGTAAAAAATGCGAGCAACGCGAGCATTTTAGCCGTCGAAAGACGAAATCAATGTCCTTTTCATAAATAACTTTACAAAACAGACATTGTCTAAAGTGTAAAGTTGTTTGAGGTCCTTCATTCGCTATGAAGCTCCTATTCGTCGCTTCATTACGCTCGTTCAGGATCAAATCCGCCTTCGGCGGATTTGGTGGGCGGAAGAGGAGTTGAACCTCCAAGGATTACTCCATACGGTCCTAAGCCGTACGCGTTTGCCAGTTCCGCCATCCGCCCCTATGTCATTAACTTTGCTATTTCGAATTTCCTTTTCAAACAGATAACATTGCTTCTGTAGTAAATAAAGTCTGCTATCTTTTTCGACGCTTTTTTATAATAGCAAAGTTCGTGAGTTCTAGGAACTTGGCATATTTTTCCTTTTATACTCAAAAATTTATTTATTTCTCCTCCTAACCATTCAAGAAAACTTTTGCTCCCAGACGCAATTCTTATTCTAAATTGTTTCTCTTTGCTCTCAGGATGCATAAAATAACCGATAGTACCATCACCATCTATTAATCCTCTTAAAAAATCATCAAAATACTCTCCGGGTACATTCAAATAAGCCAATGATTTACTTTTATTTGGAGTTAAGCCTATTTTTATAAGAAAATTGTATAATTCTTTATTTCCAAATTGGATTCTATGATACCATTTTTTAGGATGCGTTCCTCGTTGCTTACGACAAATCTTATTATTTAAATTGAAACATTTTTTTATACTTTTTACTAATTCTAAATCTTTTGAACAAAATTCTAAATGTCGGCCATCTGGCGATATATTTCCATCTGCCGTAAATAAACCAATCGCATATGAAAAATTGCTATTCCATTTTACCATATTTCAAATATAAGCACGTCTGCCAATTCCGCCACCCTCGCTTCTGCTTCGCTCTTAGGGTATACATTTAAGCTCGCTATGGCGAGCTACGCAGAACTTGTTCTGCGAAGCCCGTCATATATTCCCAGCTACTATACCCCAAGGGCGTAGCAGAATGGTACACCTCCAATAGGGCTCGGCGCAGAGCTCTATTCGAACCCTGTAGCCTGAATAACATTGTGGTACCCCCAACAGGATTCGGCGCCCTTCGCTTCGGCCTCGTCCGGAGGGCCTCGGCACTTCCTCGGACATTACGTCCTCGGTCGCTCCGGGTCGGCCACTCGTCCCGATAAACAAATGCTCCTATTTGTCGCATTTATCGGGACTCACTTCGAACCCTCTGGTAATATAATCTGGTACCCCCAACAGGATTCGAACCTGTGACCTTATCATTAAGAGTGATCTGCTCTACCAACTGAGCTATGGGGGCGCATCTGGTTCAAACGTTAAGTTTAAATGATATCACAGGTTAAAAACTTCGTCAATAATTTTCAAATTCGCGAATGCGAATTTGGCGCGCCCGGGGTGAATCGAACACCCAACCTACTGGTTCGAAGCCAGCCACTCTATCCAATTGAGCTACGGGCGCATCAATATAAATTCTACAGGCACTTATGTTCTGCAAAGCTGTAATACTTATTATCGCCTATTATTATATGGTCCATGACATTTATCTGCAACGCCCTGCAAGCTGTCGTAAGATTCTTAGTAAATACCATGTCTTCTTTACTGGGTCCGGGTTCTCCAGAAGGATGATTATGAACCGCGATTATGCTTACTGCAAAGTTTTGAAGCGCCTTCAGAGCTATTTCTCTAATATGAGGATTGGCCTGGTCAACAGTCCCTTCCTCT
>JAGVFL010000146.1 GCA_020057645.1 Candidatus Omnitrophota bacterium | reverse complement strand
GGAGTTTCAGCGTAGAGAAGCTCAAGAAAACAAGTATTATCGCTATTATCCAGAATCTTACCGTAACCTTTGATTCGGGCCAGCCGCACATCTCAAAATGATGATGTATGGGCGCTATTTTAAATATCCTTTTGCCGGTTGTCCTGAAAGATATTATCTGCAAAAGCACTGACAGCGCCTCCACCACGAATATCCCGCCCACCAGGAACAGCAGCATTTCCTTTTTTATAAAAACAGCTACCGTGCCAATTGCGCCTCCCAGCGCCAGGGCGCCTGTATCGCCCATGAATATCGACGCGGGATATGAATTATACCACAAAAATCCAAGGCCTGCGCCTATTATTGACGCGCAGAAGATAGTCAGTTCCGCTGCCTCAGGAAGATAATAAATGCCCAGATATTCCGCGAACTTCACGTGGCCCGTTACGTAACTCATGCCCGTATAAGTGACTGCCGTCATTATTATCGCGCCTATCGCAAGGCCGTCCAGGCCGTCGGTAATATTCACGGCGTTTGAACACGCGACAATCACGAGCATCACAAAGGGCACGTAAAAAATACCCAGGTCAATTACGAGATTTTTAAAAAACGGAAATTCAAGCGCCCTGGTATTGTCAGGATTCCAATATAAAAACAACGCCACCACTAGCCCTATAAGGGCCTGAAAAAAAAGTTTTGTCTTTTTACTAAGGCCTCTCTTGCCTGACTTTATTTTTTTGTACGTCAGTTTTTTATAGTCATCCACAAAACCTAGGACGCCCATGTAAAGCGTAACAAAAAGCGCGAGAAGCAAATAAGGATTATTCAATTCAGCCCAGAGCAAAGTAGACGCAAATACGCCTATCAAAATCAAAATGCCGCCCATGGTAGGAGTGCCCTGCTTAATTTTATGCTTGTCGTAAAGATTGGGGCATTCTTTTTCCCTCACGTTCTCGCCTATTTTAAGCGCCTGAAGTTTCCTTATTATAGGGGGCGCGAAAATAACTATTATTAAAAATGCGGTGATGCTGGCGAAAGCAGCCCTGAAAGTAATGTACTTAAAAACATTGAAAAACGTAAAATATTCTCTTAGCGGATAAAGAAAATAAGGTAACATTTATTTTTCCCTTTCAGGTTGTTTTAAACTGCAGTTCCAGCTCGTTTACTATGCCTTCCATTTTCATGGCCCTGGAGCCTTTGACGAGTATCGTATCGCCTTTTTTAATCAGGCTCGCTACTTTCTCGCAGGCCTCTTTTGTAACCGCGCAGAGTTTTATCTTCCTCTGGCTCATGCCGGCTTCTTGGGCGCCTTTCGCAATATGCTCCGCAAGTTTCCCGACAGCCACTATAAGGTCAATGCCTGATTCAGCTGCCTGCTTGCCTACCAGATGATGAAACCTGCCTGAAAACGTGCCGAGTTCAAGCATGTCTCCCGCGAATAGTACTTTTCTGCCTTCAGTGGCCATGTCTCTCAATGCCTCTATCGCCTGTTTCATTGACTGGGGATTCGCGTTATAGGTGTCATTTATTATTTTTATGTCTCCGAATCTTTTAACCTCCATCCTCATGTTAGGCACCTTGAATTCCTTTAACGCGTCTCTTATGTCTTCGATGGATACGCCAAAATCCCATGCGCACGCTATCGCGGCGAGGGCATTGTGCACATTGTGCCTGCCGAGGACGCCGAGCGATATGTCCCATTTTCCATTCAGCCTGAAATCTATGCCGTCAGGCTCCAGATTTATTTTATCGGCGCGAAAATCAGCCTCTTTATCAAATCCGAACCAGACGGTCTTGAGGCTTGTCTTTATCGTCCTGAGGCAATCGTCGTCCGCATTTAAAATAAGTTTCCCGTCATTATTCATGCGTTCGAATATTTCCACTTTTGCCTTGAGGACAGTGTCCACGTCTTCCAAATACTCCAGATGCGAAGGCCCTATGTTTGTAATGATCGCTACTGTAGGCCTGGCTATCTCCGAAAGCCGCCTTATCTCGCCTAAATGATTGGTCCCCATCTCAAGAACAGCTATTTTATGCTCGGCGTTTAAACGCATCAGCGTAAGCGGCACGCCTATATTATTATTTTCCGTGCCGAAACTCTTGAGGGTATTGAATTTTTTGCTCAGTATAGCGTTTATCATTTCTTTGGCGGTAGTTTTGCCGTTTGAGCCGGTAATGCCTATTATAGGTATGTTAAACCTGGACCTGTGGAAACTTCCTATGTCCCCGAGAGCCCTTATGCTGTCATTGACTGAAATAAAAGAGACATTCGGCAGCTTAAAATTCGCGTTTGTGATGCCGCCCTCCTGCACCAGCACCCCTCCTGCGCCTTTAGCCACGGCGTCAAGGATAAAACTGTGGCCGTCAAAGTTTCCGCCTTTTATGGCAACGAAGAGTTCTCCGTTTTTTATCTTGCGCGTATCAGTGGATATGCCCGTCAGTATCTCGTCCGGGTTACCTGACAAAAGCTTTCCTTTTACCGCGCCTAAAATATCTCCGACTGTAAACATAGCCCCGCCTCCTTTAGTATCCGTTTTACAACTTCCCTGTCGTCAAATGGAACCGTCGTGTCTTTAAATATCTGATACGTCTCGTGGCCCTTGCCCGCCACAAGCACAATATCTCCTTTCTGAGCCTCAGCCAATGCCTTTTTAATGGCGCTGAATCTGTCCGGCTCAATTACATAATTATCTTTTTCAGGGTCTATGCCCTTGGCAATCTCGTTTATAATGTCCGTAGGTTCTTCGTTTCTCGGATTATCGCTTGTAATGAACACCTTGTCAGAGAGTTCCGTTGAAATCTTCCCCATCCCGGGCCTTTTAAACCTGTCGCGATTTCCGCCGCAGCCGAATACGGATATGAGATTCCTCGGCTTTAATTCCCTCAGCGATTTAAGCACGTTCTCGAGCCCGTCTTCCGTATGAGCGTAATCAACGTACACTGAAAAATTCTGGCCGCAGCCAACGCTCTCGAGCCTCCCGGGAAGGCCTTTCATGGCCTCCACGCCTTTTGTGATATCTTTTAATCCCATTCCTATGGCAATGGCAGCGGCAATACTTGCCAGGACATTATAGATATTGTGGCGGCCGATGAGAGATGATTTGATCTCAATAGGCGCGGAGCTCTGCTCCACTACTCCAAGTTGAAACTTCAAACCTCTGCGGGAAAGATTAATGTCTTTGGCAGTAACATCCGCTTCAGAGTCAATTCCGTACGTAATTATTTTTGCCTTAGCGTCAGATTTTACCTTCTCTATGATTTTTGCCGCGCTTGGGTCGTCTATATTAATTATCGCGAAACCGTCTTTTTTGATCTTTTCAAATAATTTCAATTTCGCGTTCAGATAATCTTCCATGTTCTTATGAAAATCCATGTGTTCCCTTGTGAGATTGGTAAATATCGCCGCGTCAAATTTCAAAGTCTCCACCCTCCCCAGCTCCAGAGAATGCGAGGAAATCTCCATCACGCAATTTTTTATCTTTTCCTTCCGCATACTTGATAGAAGAGAATAAAGTTCCAGCGCCCCGGGCGTAGTATTCACCGCCGGGATAAGGCGTTTACCGAACCTGTAATTCACAGTGCCTATGATGCCCGCTTCTTCGCCTGCGGCCTTAAATAAACTCTCCATTAGATAGGTTATCGTAGTTTTGCCGTTTGTGCCTGTAACTCCTATGAGGCGCATCTTACCGGAGATATCGCCAAAATACGCCCGGCACGCCTGGGCAAGGCCCAATCTCGCGTCTTTTACATATATAAAGGTATCGCCTCTTTTGAATATGCCTTTATCGCAGGCATCAAGTAAAATCGCGGAGGCGCCCCTCTCTATTGCCTCATCAATAAAATCCGCGCCGTTTACCTTGGAGCCTTTTAAGGCAACGAATAAATGCCCGGGCTTGACCGCCTTTGAATCGCAGGCCATGCCGCTTATTTCAAGGTTTGTTTTGCCTTCTACCTTAACTATTCCGGTTAAATTATCTATTATTTTTTTTAATTTCACGTTTTCCCTTCACCGAAGTTGACAAACTGACATTGTCAGAGTGTAAACTTGCGGGCCAGATTTTGTAATAGCTCATGAGTTCAGCTGTTACTTTTTTAAATACAGGGGCGCAGACCACGCCGCCGTAATACATCGGCCTTGGTTCGTCCATTATTATCGCTATGACAAGCCTTGGATTATCGTACGGCACGAAACCTATGAATGAGGCTGTAAATTTACTGTGCGAATAAGCGCCGTTAGGCTCTACTTTCTGGCCTGTGCCTGTTTTGCCGCCCGGGAAATATCCCTTTACCTCAGCGAGTTCCGCAGTGCCGCTATCAACAACGCCTCTTAAGATATCCCTCATTTCTTGGGCAGTCTCTTCCGAGATAACTCTCTGAGGTTTCTTTGATTCAAATTCCTGTATAACATGGCCTGAATTGTCCTGAATTCTATCTACAATCCTGGGCTTTACAAGATTACCTCCGTTTGCAAGAGCTGACATGGCGCAGGCGAGCTGAAGCGCTGTTACAGTCACTTCATGGCCCATTGAGATACTGCAGAGAGAAAGTTTCGACCATGTTCCGGGATGGGTCGTAATACCGTTTACTTCGCCCGGAAGCTCTATGCCTGTTTTTTCACCGAATCCAAACTTTTTTACATATTTATACAACCTATCGGGGCCTAGCTTCTGCGCCGCTTTCATCGTGCCTATATTTGAAGAGAATTTAATCACGTCTCTAAAAGCGAGCCAGCCATGAGGCGTGTGGTCATGATAGGTATGGCCGTACCATTTATACTCGCCATTTTCGCAAAAAAACCTATCGCTTGGCTTCACTACCTTTTCCTCCAATAAACCAGAAGCCGCGATTATTTTAAAACTAGAACCCGGTTCAAAAAAATCGCATATGGCCCTGTTCCTTCTAAAGTCGATGGGAGAGGTATTAACATTATTGGGGTCGTAACTTGGCCTGTTGGCAAGAGCAAGTATATCGCCGGTAAAAGGATCCATTACAATGATGCACGCGCCCTTGGCGCGATATTTTTTGAAACCATTTTCCAATTCTCTTTCCGCGATAGACTGGATCACGCTGTCTATGGTAAGGACTATGCTATCGCCGTCAGTAGGCTGGATTTCCTTGTATTCGTAGGCAGGGACCTCGCGCTGCTTGGCGTCTCTTATCGCGTACCTGTAGCCCATAACGCCTTTCAGGTATTTATCAAACCTGAGCTCCATGCCTTCAAGGCCGTTATTATCTGTATCTGTAAAACCTATGACATGGCTCGCAAGAACGCCGTTGGGATAAACCCTTTGCGGCTCTTTTATAAAATCTATACCTTTAATATCAAGCGCCCGGACTCTAGCGGCAGTATCAGGAGAAACCTTGCGGCCCGGCCAAACAAATCCTTTTTCCTGCCTGAGCTTTTTATATATTTCATCCCGGCTTACGCCAAGAGCTCCCGCAAGCTTGTAGCTGGCGAGTTCTTT
>JAGVFL010000049.1 GCA_020057645.1 Candidatus Omnitrophota bacterium | reverse complement strand
TAAATACGGCGATACTTTATTGGAGTTTTTCAGAAAATGAAAAATATAGCCATATATCCGGGTAGTTTTGACCCGATTACATACGGACATCTGGACATAATAAAAAGGGCGGTTAAGATATTCGATAAGGTTATTGTGGCAGTGGCGCACAATAGCGAAAAAAACCCTCTTTTTGATGTCTCTGAAAGAGTTGCGCTCTTAAAAAAAGCCACCAGAAACATTAAAGGCGTAGAGATAGATGATTTTCATGGGCTCGTGGTAGATTACGTGAAAAGCAAAAAGGCAAGGATTATCATAAGAGGCCTAAGGATGATTTCAGATTTTGAATATGAGTTTCAGATGGCGCTTACGAACAGAAAACTTTCCGAAGATTTTGAAACGATATTCATGATGCCTTCAGAATCATATTCTTATCTTTCTTCGAAATTGATCAAGGAAGTGGCTGGCCTTGGCGCAAATTTAAAAGGCTTTGTGCCGGCATTTGTTGAAAAAGCGATCAAATCAAAGCTAACAAGTTGACACACTGACATTGTCAGCGTGTCAACTTGTTTTATATTTAACGTTAAATAAAGGCGAGGGTATGGAGTTTTTAGAAAAGATATATGAACGCAGCCGAAAGGTAAAGAAAAAGATTTTGTTATCAGAACCGCATGATGAAAGGGTTCTAAAGGCCATAGAAAGTATTTTAAAATCCGGGATTTGCACGCCTGTTTTGATAGGCGACCCTGAAGAAGCAAGCATGGTGGCGAAGAAAGAAGGCATAGATTTAAAAGGCCTGGAGATAATAGACAATAAAAAATCAAAAGATTTAGACAGATACGCAGCGCTTTATTGCGAAAAACGTAAGCACAAAAAAGTTAGCTTTGAAGATGCATTAAAAATAATCACCAAGAACCCTGTTTTTTACGCGGCGCTGATGGTTGCTGCCGGAGATGCAGATGGCTTTGTGGCAGGCGCTTCTACAACTACCCGTGATGTTGCAAAGGCAGCTATCTATTGCATAGGCCCTGCGGAGGATATAAAAACAGTTTCGAGCTCATCAGTTGTAATACTGGGTGATAAGACTCTTGGGTCTAGCGGCATCTTTATATATGCTGATGCAGGCATCGTGCCTGATCCGACCGCGGAACAACTGGCGGATATTGCGATATCGAGCGCGAGGATGGCAAAAATACTATTAGATAACCAGCCAAAGATTGCGATGTTGAGTTATTCAACCAAAGGCAGCGGCGGCTCTGGTAAAAGTATACAGAAGGTCCAGGAAGCTACAAGGTTTGTAAGAGAGAGAGATCCTGATTTACTTATAGACGGAGAAATACAGGTTGATTGCGCGGTAGTGCCGGAAGTAGCTCAGAGAAAAGACCCTGATTCCATGATCAAGGGCAGGGCAAATATTTTTATATTTCCAAATCTGGATGCGGGGAATATTTCGTATAAATTGACGCAGCGCCTTGCGAAGGCGCGCGCCATCGGGCCGCTTCTTCAGGGCCTTCAAAAACCAGCCAGCGATCTATCGCGCGGCTGCGATTTTCAGGACATTATAGACGCAGTTGCGATAACAGCTGTAAGGGCGCATGGCGGGCTGTTGATTTAAAAAAATACAAAAATGTTAATCCTTGTTTTAAATAGCGGAAGTTCCTCTATAAAATATAAGCTCTTTGATATACGGGAAGATTCTGAAAAGTTTTTGGATAAAGGGCTTTTAGAGAGGATAGGAGAAAAGATCCCGAGCCATAAAGAGGCCATTAATATTATATTAGATAAGGCAGGATCTAAAATAGACGCTGTGGGCCACAGGGTTGTGCATGGGGGCAACAGATTCAGCAAATCTGTTTTAGTAGACGATAATGTTATAAAGGCCATAGAGGATTTTATTGAACTGGCGCCGCTCCACAATCCGCCAAGTTTATTGACGATAAATGAATCAAGGAAAATACTCTCAGGCATCCCTCACGTGGCTGTATTTGATACAGCTTTTTATTACGACATGCCTGAATATGCGTATTTTTATGCGATTCCCTATAAGTTTTATGAAAAGTATAAAATTCGCAAGTATGGTTTTCATGGGACGAGCCACAGATACGTGTCCGAGCAGGCAAGCTGTCTGTTAAAGAGGCCTTTAACTGAATTGATGCTCATCACATGCCATCTTGGGAATGGGTGCAGCATAACCGCTGTAAAAAACGGCAAGGCAATTGATACAAGCATGGGTTTTACTCCACTGGAAGGCCTTGTGATGGGCACGCGTTCAGGCGATCTGGACCCGGCGATTATACCTTACATAATGGAGAAAGAAGGTATAGACGTAAATGCAGTCATGGAGATGCTCAATAAAAAAAGCGGACTTTTAGGCGTTTCCGGATTAACCAATGATATGCGCGAATTGATGAAAGAAAAAGATAAAAATAAAAAAGTAAAACTGGCGTTGGATATTTTTATTTACAGGATAAAGAAATATATAGGTTCTTACACGGGTGTTATGTCAGGCTGCGACGCAGTGATTTTTACAGGCGGCATAGGAGAGAATAACCCCGGCCTTATTGAGGAAATTTGTAAAGGCGTTGTTTCAAAGGATACAAAGACGCTGATGATTCCTACGGATGAAGAACTGATGATAGCCCGCGATACGTATCGTATCGCTGTAAGTTGACACTTTGACATTGTCAGAATGTCAACTTATTTGGGGAAATATGAAGATATACGTTGATAAAATACCGGAGGGCGGGCTGGAATTAAGCGAAAAGATTGAGCCGGGCTTGCTTTCACTGGATGAACAAACGGTTGTAAATTTTATTAAGCCCATAGATGTAAAAGCGCATGTAATAAAAGCGGGCGCTGAGATTTTTGTAGATGTTTTATTGGAAACGTCCGCGGAATACACGTGCGCGAAATGTCTTAGCAAATTTGAAGATATTTTCAGAAAAAGGTTCGACATAGTGCGGGAGGTCAGGCCTGCGGAAATAGTGGAACTGGATGATGAGATAAGACAGGAAATAATATTGGATTATCCCATGAAGATTATTTGTAAGGCTGAATGCAAAGGGTTGTGCCCTAATTGCGGGCAGAATTTAAATATCGGGGAATGCGAGTGCAGGTAGGGGAGGGTTTAAAACCCTCCCCTACAATATATTTTAAAGGGGGATATAATGGCTTTACCAAAACGAAGACATTCGAGTTCAAGACAGGGCAAAAGGAGAGGTTCTCAGAAAATACATGTTCATAGCATCGCCGTATGCCCTAACTGCAAGTCGCCTAAATTGCCGCACCGCGTATGCAGCGTGTGCGGTTATTATAAAGGCAGGCAGGTGGTACAGATTAAAGAGAAGAGAAAAGAAGAGAAAAAATAGTGTAAGGTTGAGATTGAGGTTAAGATTAAGAACTCCCTCAACCTCAATCTTAATCTCAACCTAGTATTCAATAATTTGGGCGGATAAATGATTAAAATAGCATTAGACGCAATGGGTTCTGACAATGCCCCTTTTGCAGACGTAGAGGGAGCTGTCCTGGCTGCCCGTGAGTTTAATTACCATATTACATTGGTGGGGAATGAGGGTTTGATAAAAAAAGAACTTGAGAAACATAAACCCGTTCCTTCCAATATATCAATACATCATGCCTCTGAAGTCATTGGAATGCATGAGCAGCCTGTTTTGAGCGTGAGAAGAAAAAAAGATTCGTCTATAGTTGTCCTGTCTAATCTTGCAAAAGAGAAAAAGGTAGATGCCATAGTAAGCGCCGGCAATACCGGAGCTATGGTATGCGCTGCAACGCTTAAATGCAAACTTCTTCAGGGAATAGAGAGAGCCGGTATAGGTATTGTCATGCCTACCCTTAAAGGCCCCATGGTAATGATAGACGGAGGAGCGAATATAGACGCCAAGCCGTCTCATATTCTGCAATACGGCATCATGGCCAGCGCCTATTCGGAGTATATACTTGGCAAGAAGTCTCCAAGGGTAGGACTTTTAAATGTAGGCGAGGAAGAATCAAAAGGCACAGGTTTTCTAAAGGAGGCTTACAGTCTTCTTGAATCTTCAGGGCTTAATTTTATAGGCAACGTAGAAGGCAGGGATTTTTTTGTCGGCGATTGCGATGTAATAGTCTGTGACGGGCTTGTGGGCAATGTAGCTTTAAAGGTTACTGAAGCAGTTGCTCATGCGCTTGAAGAAATGCTCAAAAAGGAATTAAAAAGCAGTTTTTTATCTATGATAGGGGCTATGCTGGCTAAAAATGCTTTCATGTCAATGAAGAAAAGAATGGATTACGCTGAATACGGCGGGGCGCAGCTTCTCGGGGTTAACGGCGTATGTATAATAGGACACGGCTCATCTACCCCTAAGGCAATAAAAAATGCTCTTCGAGTTGCAGGAGAAGAGGTAGTCAAGAACGTAAATCAGCATATTGTAGAAGCTATTGCTGTCAGGAGGGAGGATAAATAATGGAACACTCCGGCATACTTGGATTAGGCTGCTATCTGCCAGCCAGGAAGCTGACAAATAAAGACCTGGAGAAGATGCTTGATACATCAGATGAATGGATAATGACAAGGACCGGGATCAGGGAGAGAAGGGTCGCCCCGAAGAAATTTGCTGCGAGCGACATGGGAGCGGAGGCTGCCAGAGCCGCCATTAAAGACGCAAGGTTAAAGCCTGAAGATATAGATTTGATTATTACCGCTACAGTAACGGGAGATATGGCATTTCCGTCCACAGCATGTATTATACAGGATAAAATAGGCGCTGTTAATTCAGCCGCATTTGACATAAACGCGGCGTGTTCAGGTTTTATATTCGGGATAATTACCGCGAAACAATTTGTGGATTCAAGGCTTTATAAAAATGCGCTGGTTATAGGCGCAGAAAAGATGACCAACCTTGTTGACTGGACAGACCGGTCTACGTGCGTGTTATTCGGAGACGGAGCAGGCGCATGCGTTATAGGAAAAACCAAAAATAGAAGGATTATTTCTTATTTTATAGGCTGCGACGGATCAGGCAGCAATCTTTTAAGACTTCCGGCAGGAGGCTCCAGGATCCCTACGACAAAGGAGACCGTTAAAAATAAGCTGCATTTTTTAAAAATGGAAGGCAATGAGGTATTTAAACTTGCGGTAAAGGTAATGGCAGATGCCGCGAATAAGGCAATTACAAAAGCAGGGCTTTTATGCAGCGAGATAGATTTATTGATACCTCATCAGGCGAATATAAGGATATTGATGGCAGTCGCGAAGAAGATGGGCTTGCCGGAGGAAAAAATTTTTCTTAATATAGAAAAGTACGGCAACATGTCATCGGCTTCAACAGCGGTCGCGCTGGCAGAAGCGAATAAAGAACACAGGATTAAAAAAGGCGATAATATTGCGCTTGTTGCTTTTGGCTCAGGATTGACTTACGGAGCAGTGGTTATAAAATGGTAAATAATGTTTGTTATATTTTTCCCGGACAGGGTTCGCAATATGTAGGCATGGGAAAGGACCTTTACGATAATTCTCCGGAAGCAAAAGCTATATTTGATCAGGCAGAAAATATTTTGCCGGATTTGAATTTAAAAAAGTTGTGTTTCGAAGGCCCCATTGAAGAATTGACACAAACGGCAAACAGCCAGGCAGCCATTTTAACGGTTAGTATCGCTGCTCTCGAGGCCCTGGGCTCTAGGTTCAAGCCGGTATGCTGCGCCGGATTAAGCCTGGGTGAATACAGCGCGTTAGTTGCCGGCAGCGCGTTGGAATTTTCAGATGCTTTGAAGCTTGTCAGGCGGAGAGGCGAGTTAATGGAACGCTCGGCTAAAAATAATCCCGGCGTCATGGCTTCCGTGCTTGGGATGTCGGTAGATGATTTAAAAGAGGTTTGTAAAAATTCCGGGGCTGAAATAGCTAATCTCAACTCGCCGGGGCAGATAGTTATATCAGGGAGAAAAGAAGACGTTCAAAAAGCCATGGCC
>JAGVFL010000122.1 GCA_020057645.1 Candidatus Omnitrophota bacterium | reverse complement strand
CGAAAAAACAAATGCTAAAACTAAGATAGGTATTAACAACCTTTTCATGTTCGCCTCCCCCTTTCTTTTATTTGTAGGGACAGCACAATGTGCTGTCCCTACATTAATCCAAAAACCTGACAGTTACTCTTACACCTTTTTCTATTTTTTCTTCCTCTTCAGGAAGGATTATAAGGCTATTTGCAGCCGCCATTGATTTTAAAATTGCTGAACCCTGAGGCCCTGTGGTCCTGGTCAGATAAACACCATTCTTCCAATGTGTGTAAGCCCTTAAAAAATACCTTAAACCTTTTTTCTTAGTAATACCTTCCTCTAATACCGCATCTATCTCTTTTCTTTCATCATGTATCTGGCCCATCATATGTAGAATCGCGGGCCTGACAAAAACCTCAAAACTTATCATGCTTGAAACAGGGTTGCCAGGAAGGCCAAATATAAGCTTATTTTTGATTGTGCCAAAAACAAGGGGCTTGCCAGGCCGCATAGCAACCTGCCAGAATTTTATATTTGTCCCCATTTTAGCTAATATGTACTTTACTAAATCATAATCGCCTACTGAAACGCCTCCTGATGTAAGAATAATATCGCAGTCAAGGCCTTCTCTTATTTTTTTCTCAAGCTCTTGAGGCTTGTCCTTCGCTATCCCGAGATTCTTTGGTATAGCGCCGCATTTAAGGACCTGGCTGTAAAGCGTATATGTATTTGAATTTCTGAGCTTACCGGGCGTCAGCTCTTCATCGATTTCTATTACTTCGTCTCCGGTAGCAAGTATGGCTACTCTGGGTCTTCTGCATACATTTACCCTGCTCATGCCCAGGCTTGCCAGTATGCCGATGTGCGCTGAACTAAGCTCTTTGCCGCCTGGTATTACAAGTTCTCCTTTTTTTATATCCTCTCCCTTTCTTCGGACATTTTCGCCTGGTTTTGTTTCTTTAAAAATTTCTACAAATTCTCTATTTTTGCCTTTTGCCTTTTGACTTTTGACTTTCTCTGTGTCTTCAACCATTATCACGCTGTCAGAGCCTTTTGGGATAATCGCGCCTGTCATTATCCTCGCAGCCTGATTCTCTTTTAAGGATGCCTTTGGCTCATCGCCTGCTTTTATATCGCAAATAACCTCCAGTGTTTTTGGTTTTGGTTTTGAAGCATTTATAGTGTCAGAAAAGCGGACAGCATAACCATCCATGGCTGAATTATCAAACCCCGGGATATCAGAGCCCGCATGAATATCTTCTGATAAGACCCTGCCAAGACCTTTTATAAGCGGGATCTTTTCTGATTCAAGCTGTTTTACCACGTTAAGTATAACCTTTAATGCCTCATTAACATTTATCATAGGTTATCCGGTTTTCCATGTAATCCGCAAGAAAAGAAAGACTCTGTTTAAAACAGGATTCCTCCAGCCCTACCAGGCATTTCTTAGACCTCTCGAGGTATAAGCTCGCGTCTTCTCTTGTTTTTAAAAAGGCCTGCGAATCAATAAATCTCTTTCTTATCTCTTGGAACGCATATTTATTCTGCTGGCCAAGAAGACTCATGACCTTCTTCTTATCCCTTGAACAGGATAAGAGATTTAGTACAGGCAGTGTTAATTCTCCCATCTTGAAATCAGCCCCGGCAAGTTTTCCCAGCTCTAGATCCTTTCCTATCAGATCTAAGCAATCATCTACGATCTGAAATGCTATGCCGAAATTAAGCCCATACTTTCTCAAAGACAACCTCATCTCTTCAGGGCAGCCTGAAACCATCGCGCCTGCTTCGCAGGACGCGGCAAAAAGAGCAGCTGTCTTTTTCTTTATGATCAATAAATACCTTTTCTTTAAAAGGGCGATGTTATCTCTTTCGCACACCTGGATCAGTTCTCCTTCGCACATCTCTTTCGCGGCAGAACTGATACAGTCCAGTATATCCATGTTCCCGCAGGCCGAAACAAGCTGGAACGCTATGGAATAAAGGTAATCTCCGAGGGCAATAGAGATATCTTCTCCGAATTTTGTATTGATCGTGGGTTTATTGTGCCTGAGGTTGGCGTGGTCAATAACATCGTCGTGGATCAACGACGCCATGTGTATCAGCTCGATGCTCGTGGCGATCTTTATGAGCTGTTTCTCGGCCTCCGGCGCATGGCTGGCTGAAACCGCCTTGCTGGACAACGTTACAAGCGCAGGCCTGAGCCGCTTGCCAGGCGAGACAAGCATGTAATTATTTATCTTCAGAATAGATTTTCTCTTCGACCTCTCAAGGCTATCCCTTAAAAGATCTTCGATCTGGACTAACTCTTTTTCAACCGGCTTATAGATTTCTTTCAAAAGCATGTAACCACCTCAACCTCGTAGGAGGCCTACGGCCACATACGAGGTTTCTTCTCCTTAAAAGAGCGCTTTCAGCAGAAAAGAAACGCTCATAAGAAAACTCACCATAATATGCAATCCTATGGTGCCCGCATTCGCTGGCAGCAGCTCATCCACCTTATCAAAATTCTTCCTGGAGACTTCCATTATTCTGAAAGCAAGCGGGATGGTTAAAAAAGTTATAAGGCTTATCCATGGCAAGCTCCTGAAAATAGCGCATACAGCAATAATGATATATACCAGCCACAGGAATATATTAAAAAGTATAATAGCTTTTTCCTTCCCTAAGAGCACTACAAATGTGTTTTTATTCACCATTTTGTCAGCTTCATAGTCCGGAAATTCATTTATAAAAAGTATCAGGGCCACCAAAATGCCGACAGGTATAGACGCCCAGAACGCTGTCCAGGAAAACCTCATGGCTTGAGCGTAATAAGACCCCATCACAACGAGCGGGCCGAAACAGAAACCCACTATAATCTCGCCAATGCCCCTGTATCCGATCTTTAAAGGAAGCGCTGTATAAAAAAACCCCAGGAACACGCCTGTGATTCCCAGAAATAATATTACATTTGTAGCCATCCTGTGATTAAGCCATAGTCCTACGAGGGACCCTGCACAGAAAAAAACAAGGCTAGCTACCAGGATTCCTCTAGGCGATATCATACCTTCCTGTATAACTCTGCTGCCCCCGCTGAAAGGCGTCGGGTTTTTATTCAGCCAGTCGTTTTTTGTGACGTGGTCAAAATAATCATTGCACGTGTTAGCTGCCAGGTGCAGTAAGCTTACGCCGGCAAGCACCATGAAAAAGGTCAAAATATCAAACCTTCCGGCTTCTGACCAGCTTATTACCGCGCCAAGCAGTACCGGCATTAAAGTAGCTGTAAGAAAAGGCGCGCGAGTTGCCTTTATCCAGATTTTTAGCCGCGCAATAAGCGATTTAAAACTTATCATAATAAATGTATATATCTTCTATACCCTTCTTGGTAAGCACAGCTATGGAAGCGTCTATCATGGGCGGCGGGCCGCAAAGATACGCCTCTGTATGACCGTTTCCGATTACCGTTCTTTCCACAACCTGAGTAATCAGCCCTGTCTCGCCTCTCCAGCTATCCTGAGGCTTAGGTTCTGAAAGCGCAGGGATGTATTTAAAATTCGGGAACTCTTTTGAAAGTATGAAAAGTTCCTCTGTGAAGAAAAGATCCTTTTTACTGCGGGCTCCGAAGAAATACGCAACCTTTCTCGGCATATTTTTTTCTTTCATATGTAATAGTATGGAGCGTATCGGCGCCATGCCGCAGCCGCCGCCAATACATACTATATCCCTCGTAGAATCCTCTCTAAGGTAAAAATCCCCAAAAGGCCCTGTAAGCGCAATCTTGTCATTGATGTCCAGCACCTCATGTATATACGAGGAGCACATGCCGTTCGGCACCAAGCGCACAATCAGCTCTACTATACTATTCTGCGAAGGCCTGGACGCGACAGAATAGGCCCGAAACTCATCTGTTTCAGGTATCTTAAACTGCACGTACTGGCCTGGCTTGAAGCTTATACTGGAAGGTTCTTCTAATTTCAAAAAAACATGTTTTATATCTAGAGTAAGGTCCAATATCTTAACCACTACCGCCTTATATTCCTGGGCAGACAGAAGTTCCGGAGAGATCAAGATCTCGATATCATTCTTTACCTTAACCTGGCAGGCAAGCCTGACGCCTTTTAGCCTGTCTTTGCGGGAGATAAACACCTCTTCGGTCGGCAGTATGCTGCCGCCCCCGCTTAATACCTCTATTTTGCAATATCCGCAAGTCGCCTTTCCGCCGCAGGCTGACGGCACAAAAATCTTATTCTGCGCAAAATAGCTCAGGAGATTATCGCCTCCGTTGACAGCCAGGATCTTTTCCTTATTAATGGTGATCCTGCACTCCCCATAGGTAACCAGAAACTTCTCTGCTATCACCAGTAGTATGGCAATCACAACCAGGATAGCATTCATTATAAGTATAGCTGTCATTGTAGAGTGATCATCCCCGCGAAGCCCATAAAGGCAAAAGCCAATAGGCCCGCGATAATCATTGTGATGCCAGCGCCCCTGAGGCCCTTTGGTATATCAGAAATAAGCATCATCTTTTCTTTTATAGCTGCCATAATTATGATAGCGAGCGCCCAGCCTGCGCTGGTCCCTACAGAATAAAATACTGTCTGGATAAAATCATATTTTCTTAACACCATGAAAAGCAGCACCGCCAGGACAATGCAATTGACAGTGATAAGCGGAAGAAATATCCCGAATGAAGATTGGAGCGGCGGAAAAAATTTTTCAATAAGCATTTCCAATAGCTGAACTGTTGCCGCGATTACAATAATAAAAATCAGGTATGAGACTATTTCAGCGTGGGCAGGCACAAGGATCAGCCAGTATATGGGCCAGTTGATAATAGCGGTCAATGTGACCACGAATATGATAGCCGCGCCCATGCCCAAAGCTGTCTTAAAATTCTTTGAAATAACTATAAAAGGGCACATCCCCAATATGTACACAAGCGCTATATTATGCGTAAATATCGCGGCGACTAGAAGAACTAACGGGTTAGTCGTATTCATTTTTAAGCCTCTGTCTTTTTAGCAATCGTCCTGAAAATCCATAAATACACGCCTAAAAGAAAAAACGCTCCCGGCGCGATAGTCATTACTACCCAGTTTGTCCAATGCGCCGGCATCACCCTGTGGCCAAGAAGGGATCCAAAACCGATGGTTTCTCTTACCAGCACCATTAATATAAGCATAAAAGTATAACCTATGCCGCAGCCCAAACCGTCAAGCGCGGAAAGAAGCGGCCCGTTTTTAATAGCATAAGCCTCTGCCCT
>JAGVFL010000020.1 GCA_020057645.1 Candidatus Omnitrophota bacterium | reverse complement strand
TACTGGGGTGCCTCAGGGGACTTGAACTCAGAGAGATTTCGAATCCCTTCCCGCGCGTTGCGGGATTCGAACTAAAATCAGAATTTAAAATGTTCCTGGGGATGCTGCTTTTTAAGCTCTTCTTTGATAATATCAATAAATTCACGCGCTGACTTTAATGCGCTCTTTGCATCGGTCATAGAGACGTGAAATTTCCATGGCTCGTAAATAAAATTATTACGATTCTTCCTCATATGGTCGAATTTTTCAGTTAAGGCCTTATATTTATCACCCAAGAAGTAGCCTGTGAAACTGACAACGGTCTTATGTTGGAAATTTGTCGATGGCCTGAAACCCTTAGCAAATACAAACGCCCTGCCCGCGTGAAGCATTGCCGTATAGGCCGTTTCATAGGCATGACCTTCGTCAATAGCTAACAACTTTTCAGCGACTTTAATATCTTTCTCGGCGCTCTTCATGACCTTCTCTATCTGATCAAATCCTATTTTTTCCGGTTTTATCAGATCCTTCCCGAGATACTCGGCCAAAAAATCTTTAGAGGTCATTTTCGCTCCCCTTTATAAATATCTTCTTGCCCTTGATGACTTCTACAATAAAGGAATTTTTCTTTTTCTTTTCTCTTTTGTATTCTCTCTCCGTATATTGCGTATAATTGATTTCCTTAAAGAGCTTTTTTTCTATGTTATTTATGGCGCGTATAAGTTCATTCTCGTCAATGGCATCCCCTATCAAAAATATATCAACATCGCTATCCTGCCTTTCATCTCCTTTTGCGAAAGATCCATATACGAAAGCGGCTTTAATACCGTTGATCCCGGGTATAGCGTCTTTTAAGAATTTCACCACGCCTTCGGTTTTATAGATAATATTTTTAATCTCTTCGTAAACCGGATTTTGTTTATTTAAAGAAAATAGTTTTATATTGCCGATGTTACGTGCTTTGAGTATCCCTAAAGAACTGAGTTTTTTTAACTCTCTATGCAGTGTACCGACAGAAATGCGATGCAGACCGGCCAGTTGGCGGGTGTAGTATTCCGTATCAGGCGATTCAACAAATGCCTTAAGTACGATTTGACGGGTTTTTGACCCTATGAGATTTTTAAGCATATTGTTCTCTATTTGAGAACAATTGTACTCATTTTGAGAACAGATGTCAAGGACGAACTTTAAATCTATAGATACTGAAAATTTAGATTCTTGACGGATTTCTAATCCGAGAGGTCAGAATCCCTTCACCACCCCTGGGGACCCAGAATATTCGCTAGATTTTAGTTTATGGCCATAATAGATCAAGATAATGGCCGAATTATGGCATAAACTAGCCGCCATAAACTAAGAGATACATTGGCCTAATTCAGAGATAAAATCGGCTGATTTAGAGAGGCTTTGTAAACAGCAGATCCGACGGAATATTTCCTGCAGGGGCTAAAAGTACTATTCGCCTAACTCTTTGACACCTCGACACATAAAAAGACCATGACTGATCGGATCAATCATGGTCTTTAACCTCTCCGATTGCGACGGGAGAAGGATATTACTGGGGTCCACTGGGGAGACGCGAACTCGGAGAAATTCGAATCCCCTCACCATTCCTGGGCACCCTGGGGAGACGCGTACAGGCTTCTCTATTTAATGGTCTCATAATGCTCCAAAATCTCGACGGTATTGGCATTAAATAGCCTTCATTAAATAGGAGAGGTTTTGGCCTACTATAGAGATAATCTGGCTTGATTCAGAGAGGTCTATAAAACAGAGAGTTTAAAAGATAATTCTCCCGACGGAAAACTTTCCCTTAATGCCCTAACCATTGTAAACGTTAGGAGATAAAAAATCACCGACGATCGTAGACCATCGGTGATGTGTTGTAACTTATTGCAGCACAACGAGTTACAAGTACTGGGGTTTCTTGCGGGATTCGAACTCAGAGAGGTTCGTATCCCCTCACCCCTCCTCACGAGATTCGCACCAAGACTTAATCCTGTTTTTATTTATTGCTTTAATCTTAATTATACTTAAACCTTTTTAATCAGACAACCCTTTATTAAGATTGTCTTAAAAAACCTAGCAATGCTCTTATGATTGTCAACGGACTTGGCGGACATCCCGGAATGTGAAGTATTACCGGCAATATCTCCTTTACTGCACCCACAACATAATAAGAATCTTTAAAAATCCCGCCATCCAAAGCACAATGACCACACGTAATGACAAACTTTGGTTCAGGCATAGCTTCATAAGTTTTTTTAAGCGCTAACTCCATATTCTTAGAAACCGGCCCCGTGACCAAAAGCGCATCCGCGTGACGCGGCGAAGCTACGAAATCTATGCCGAAACGCTGGATATCATACAAAGGATTAGAACATGCGATGATCTCTGATTCGCAGGCGCCGCAGGATCCTGTATCCACTTCACGGATATGAAATGACCTGCCGAACTTCGTGTGAATTGTCTTTTTAAGTTCCTGGCCCAACTCTTCTATCTCGGGCGGCAACGCGCTGCGGACGAAATCAAGTTTTATAGTAACTTTACCTTTTTTAAGGCTATTTTTAAGGATAGATAGACTCATAGGTCATTCCCCGAATACGATAGATCAAAACTCTTATTGCATAACGGAAAGTCAGGAATAATATTACCGAGCACGGCGAAAGAAAGCCCGTCCCAGTTATGAAAAGAAGGATCCACGATTTTACATCGTTCTATTTTGCCCTTTGTATTTAGTCTCACCCAAACCAGGACAGGGCCGCGCCAGGCTTCCACACAACCTAATGCAAAACCCCCTTTTTCTTCACCGGTCATTTTAAGCTCTGGACTACAGGCATCGAGCTTTTCCAAGCAGTGCTGTATGATATTCAACGATTCCTTCACTTCGCTGCATCTGATTTTCAGGCGCGCGGCCACGTCGCCGGTGTGTTCTTTCGCCATCTTAAAAGAAAAATTGTTATAAATGCCTGGAAAAACTTTTCTCATATCAAGCGCGATGCCGCTAGCGCGCCCCGCAAGCCCCATGATGCCAAGATCGCGCGCTGTTCTTAAACGCAAAACCCCGGTTGCGTCAACGCGGTCCATAAAAGAAATACTTGAGAAGAGCATCTCCTCAAGAGCAATAAAATCTTTTTTAACTTTTGCAAGTGCTCCCATGATAAGGCCGCTCTTTACCCTATCGATGTCCTGCTTGACACCCCCGACCGTATTAACACCTTTAAGATAACGGGATCCGCACAATCCTTCATTAAGCTGTAAAATCGCTTCTTTGATCAAACTCGCAAACTGCGCTGGAAAACTAAATCCGACATCAAGCGCGATCCCGCCCATATCATTGGCGTGATTGTATAGCCGTTCAAGTTCTAAACATAAAATTCGCAAAAGCTGTGAACGAACCGGAATATTTAACCCAAGAATTTTTTCTATCGCCTGACAAAACGCCATGCTATAGCCAAATGCAGTGTCGCCGCTAATACACTCAAAAATCCTCAGCGCATCATTGGTGTCTTTTCCTTCCAGAACCTTCTCTATTCCTCTGTGCGTCCAACCCAAGCGTATCTCTAAATTGATGATCGGCTCTCCTGCGGCGCTAAACCTGAAATGGCCCGAACCAATGATACCTGCATGGACCGGCCCCACCGGAACCTCGAAAATCCCTTCTCCTTCCACGCGCTTAAACACATAAGACGCGCCCTTAAAGCTATCCTCCTTCGGCCCGGTAAAATCTTTGCGCAATGGATAATACTCTTTAGGCCAAACCTCATCGTGCAGCTTAAGCCTCCTCATATCCGGGTTGCCGACGGGTTCTAAACCAAACATCTCCCTGATTTCGCGCTCAAAAAGACTGGCAGAATAAATATCCTTTGCAAGAGAATCGAACTTTAGTTTATCCTGCGCGATATTCTGCCGCACGAATAGCCACGTATGTGACTGAACATTTAAAAAAACACAATAAAGCGCAAAAATCTGGGATTCCTGCCGCAAATCTTCGGCGAAAAACATCATGACCGAAGAATCAAGGCGCTTATGCAACAGATGGCACGCTTTAACAAAATCGGTACTATCAACGATAACATAGAGCTCGTCTTGATAGATTTCAGACAAATCAATGATATTGATCTTTTCAGAACCCAAGATATTTCCTACATAATCAGAGTGATTCATTTATTGACCCAAAATAAGTTGCTGACAGTTGTAAAGTAGATTTAAAAACGCCTGCGGAATTCTTAATCCGAATCCTAATATAAAAATTCCTAAAAATAATAAAGCTATTTTTGAGCTTAAAGGTTCTTTTTGAACAGGCATCGCCTGAGGCATATTGCCTAAAACCACACGGCTTATGTGATAAAGCAGGCTTGCAAAGGCGAAGGCAATAAAAATAAACATGAGCGTGGCTACAAAATAATATTTGCCCTGAAAAGCAGCAATCAAAATCGACAATTTGCTGATAAATATTGAAAAAGGAGGCATCCCGACTAACGCAAAAAATCCAAGAAACATGGTTATCCCTGTAAAAGGCATAAGCTTGACCAGGCCTTGCATCTTATTCATATTATTACTTTTATAGGCTCGCACGGCGTTGCCGGCGCAGAAAAACATAAGCGCCTTGGTTACGGCATGATTGAATGCATGAAGCAAGCCGGAAAAAATACCGCCAAAAGGACCAAAGCCAAGCCCTAAAGAGATGAGACCTATGTTCTCGACACTGCTATACGCCAAGAGCCTTTTTAAATCTTTTTGCACAAGGATAAAAATGCTCGCTAAAACAAGAGAAAAAAGGCCGAATAAAATAAAAAGTTTTGCGCTATACGCATATCCGATAGAAAGATTCGCCAGTATCACAAAACGCAATATGGCGTATAAGGAGATCTTAAGCAACACTCCTGATAATAATCCGCTGATGGGAGAAAGCGCCTGGCTGTGCGCATCCGGAAGCCAATTATGCATAGGCGCCAAACCCGCCTTGGTTCCATAGCCGACAAAGATAAAAACAAGCGCGAATTTCACAATTTTTGGATCAAACAGACCTGATCCGGAAAGCATATTCGCCCATTCCAGACTCTTTATCCCGGCGTCTTTCGAAGAAGTGTAATAAAAAAGTATTATCCCCAACAACGCGAAAGTTATCCCCACTGAACAAATAATAATATATTTCCACGCAGCCTCAATGGATTCTTTCACGTTATGAAAACCAACCAGAAACGCGGAGACGAGCGTCGTCATCTCGATGGCGATCCAGACAAGCGCCAGATTATTTAAGAGCG